>JAQIBE010000244.1 GCA_027859235.1 Desulfobulbaceae bacterium | reverse complement strand
CAACCATTGAGCCGCTAATCCTGAATAATATTGTTGTTGGAGGGAAAACCAATGACCTTGTCCCGCAGATCCTTGAGTATGTCAGCAGGACAAATGTAAAGGCCCTTGGCACAATCGGCCTCTTCTTTATTATATGGACCGCCATATCAATGGTCAGTCAAGTGGAGGAATCACTCAACTCCATCTGGAATGCGACTTGTCCCAGGTCCATTTATCGGAAATTTTCAGATTACCTCTTTATCTTAACCATTGGCCCATTATTTCTTGCCGTTACCTTATCCATTCCCCCACTCATAGCCAGTAATTTCCTGACCCAAAAGCTTCTCGAATATGGGTTGTTTGCCGGGGCCTTTAAGTTTTTTATTCTGGCCATTCCATGGTTCACATCCATTACAGTTCTCACCCTGCTCTACCTCTTCATACCAAACACAAAGGTCCGGGTTCGCCCAGCACTGCTTGCAGGGGTTACAGCAGGTATACTCTGGCAATGCAACCAGTTCATCTTTATCAAATTTCAAATCGGTGTTGCAAACTACAACGCCATATATGGAACATTTGCCAGTTTCCCCATCTTTTTACTCTGGCTTCATGCTAGCTGGCTGATCATTCTGAGTGGAGCCATCTTAGGCTATGGCTTTCAAAACAAAAACGCCAATCTTGGCATGGCCCATTTTAAAGATTACCCGTTCGCCGACAAAGAAGAACTTCTTCTTTTTACCATGATGTCTATCTGCAGAAATTTTTCCCAGGCAAACGGGGGGCTGTCCAGTGACGAACTCTCCATGGATTTGGCCTTGCCACTGGATGTTACCACAGAGTGTTGTGAAATTTTAAAAACAGCAGGATACATCTCTCAGCTGAACCAGGAAGATGACATATGCGTATTTATTCCAAGCATACCGCCGGAGAAAATTCTGATTGCAGATTTTCTCATCGATATTAAAAGTCGCCAGACAAGTAATACCAATGAGATTCAGCATGAATTCAAACAAACTATTCAAACCATTATAGAAGAGAATAATGAGGCCAAGAGAAAGGAATTTAAGCAGAGAACAATGGCATCACTCTATTAATCCACGCTGCATGGCACCGATACAGAGTTGCCCCAGGGCAATTCCTCCGTCATTGCAGGGCACCTTTGAGTGGGTATAGCAGGTAAATCCTGCCTGAGAGAGGAGTGTCTGGCAATCAGCGGTTAAAATACTATTTTGAAACACTCCACCGGATAACACCACCTTGCTCAAGGAGGTCGCCCCTCCTATCTTCACCACCGCACTCACCAGTAAGCGGGACAGGGTATTGAGGAATATGCGGCAGATCTGAGCAGGTTTTCTGCCCTGCTGCCAGTCACGGAAGACTTCCCTGACCAAAGAAACGGTCGGAATGACACGATCGATCCCCACCTGCAACACCCTGCCATACACCTCCTCAGAACTTGACTCTTCAGCACATTGTTCCACCAGAATCGCGGCTTGCCCTTCAAAACTGATCCGATCAATTAAACCCAGGAGAAAAGCAACCGTGTCGAACAATCGGCCACAGCTTGAGGTCATAACAGACTTATCATTCTGCAACAGACCATGGATCAGGTTGAAATCATCATGCTCCCCATACAGAGTTCTTAACTCTTCCTCATCAAGAAAATGGTGCAGATATGCCATAGCCATCCGAAATGGCTGTTTTACAGCCTTCTCCCCCCCCACCATGGCAACCGTCTCAAAATGGCAAACCCGGTCATACTCCACCATGTCGGCCACAATTATCTCACCACCCCAAATTGTACCATCATCACCATAACCACTGCCATCAAGGATGATGCCAATACATTGCTCAGTAAGCTGATGCTCCGCCATGCAGCTGGCGTGATGGGCATGATGGTGCTGCACCCCAATGTGTTTGATTCCGAGAGATGATGCTATTTGCGTTGTAACATAGTCAGGATGCAAATCATGGACAACATAGTCATAATCCAACTGAAATAACGCCCTATACGCCGCTATACTCTCGTGCAGAAACTCATTGGTCTCAAGGTAACCCAGCGTACCGATATGATGACTGACAAAGGCCTCACATCCGCGACCAATGGCAAAGGTATTCTTCTGTTGACCTCCAAGGGCAAGAATCCCGTGCACCTGCACATTCAAGGGAATCGGGGTCGGCGCATACCCCCGCCCCCGCCGAATGACCCGTACCTGTCTGGACTGCACCATCACCACTGAATCATCAATGGGATTGTGAATATCACGGTCATGATCAATACAGAAATCAACCAGTGGCCCAAGATTCTCAACCATTTTTTTCCGACTTGTAATCAGTGGTTCACCTCCACGGTTGCCTGAAGTCATGAGCAGAAAAGGGAGGGCACAGTAATGGAAAAACAGGTGGTGGAGTGGAGTGGTGGGCAGCATGACGCCAATGCGCTTATTGCCCCTGCTTATTGCAGCGGAAACAAGGGCCGGATCCTGCAGACGCAAGAGTACAATTGGACCTGCCGGGGAAAGAAGGGACGCCTCTTCCTCCCGGCTCACATGACAAAGAGCATGAATGTCGGTTAAGGAGCGTGCCATGATAGCAAAGGGTTTGTCCGGTCTATTTTTGAATTGCCGCACACGCTCAACCGCTGCACCATTGGCGGCATCACAGCTGATTTGATAGCCGCCAATCCCCTTAATACAGGCAATTTTGCCGTTTCTAACCAAAGTTAGACAATCAGCGAAATGATAGAGACGATCATCCGGCAACGATGTTATGGAACAGCGGGGGCCGCAACCGAGGCAACTTATTGGCTCGGCGTGGAATCTGCGGTCAGCTGGATCCAGATATTCATCTTCACACGCCTTACACAGAGCAAAAGATGCCATGGAGGTTACAGCCCGGTCATAGGGCGTATCTTTGATAATGGAGTAACGCGGGCCACATGCGGTGCAGTTTATAAAGGGATGGAGATAACGTCGATGGTCCGGGTCAAACATCTCCGTGTAACAGGTCGCACAGAGGGCAAGGTCTGGAGAGATATAGATGGATGCAGAATAATGACGCAAAGAGGGGCTGATTGTAAAATCAGGAAAGAAAACAGGTTCAGGGCGAGTGTGAACCGTAACATCACCAATGACTGCGGCTGGAGGCCCATTATTCTTGATGGCCTGAACAAGGTCACTGAGCTGGGCGGCAGTACAGGAACAGTCTATAACAACTCCGTCTGAGTTGTTATAGACTGTTCCTGTTACATTATACTGCCTGGCAAGGGACCAGATAAAGGGACGGAAACCAACGCCCTGGATGATCCCTGTAATACAAATTTGATAATGGGATGCCACAAAAAAACCTCCCAAAACAGGTACGGTGAATCGTTAAATCGTACTTAGGGGCCGTTAAGAATGTTGACCAGGTAAGCGTAGACTCCGGGTAAGCGCAGACTCCGTTGTAGCAATTTCTTTACGGCCCCTTATGCAGCTATGGACATCTCGTTGACCATGTTATTTTTTTATAACTGCTCAAGGCTTTAATTTGGCAACCTTTTTCCGCAGACGAATAGCCTTAGGCGTAATTTCCACGAGCTCATCATCATTAATATAGGCAATGCATTGCTCAAGGGACAGGTCAACCGGCGGAATAACAATCGTTGCGTCATCCGTACCAGAGGCCCGAACATTGGATAATTTCTTCCCCTTGGAAGGATTGACAACCATGTCCGTATTACGACTATTTTCACCGATAATCTGCCCGGCATACACAGGTATGGCAGCACCAAGAAATAATCGGCCACGTTCCTGCAGAGTTGCCAGGGCATAGGCCACGGTGACCCCGGTATCTTTAACAATGAGGACGCCATTAATACGGTTGATGATTTCCCCGGCATAGGGACCATATTCAGCAAAGACATAATTCATAATACCAAGACCCTTGGTATCAGTCATGAAATCACTACGGAAACCCAGGAGGCCACGGGTTGGTATTTTATAAACCAGGCGGGCCATGCCGTTCTCAGTGGTCATTTCTTCCATCTGACCTTTGAGCTTACCCAGTTTTTCAATAACCGGCCCCTGGTAGTTCTCATCCACATCAATCGTTAATGTTTCATAGGGCTCAAGCTTCTGGCCATTTTCTTCCTTAAAGATAACCTGCGGACGGGTAACTTGAAACTCAAAACCTTCCCGACGCATTTTCTCAATAAGAATAGAGAGATGCAGCTCGCCACGGCCAGAGACCTTGAAGCCGACGGCATCAGTAAGAGGCACGGCAACAAGCGCCACATCGGACAGCATCTCCCGCTGCAGACGCTCTTCAATATGCCTGGATGTGACAAACTTACCCTCGCGTCCGGCAAAAGGGGAGTCATTGGGAATGAAGTTCATGGAGATAGTGGGCGGGTCAATCTCAACAAGCGGCAGCGGTCGTGGATCAAGCGGGTCACAAAAGGTCACGCCAACCGTAACATCGACCATACCTGCAATGGCGACAATCTCACCGGTAATGGCTTCATTACAGGCCACTTTTTCATTACATTCAAAACGAAATAATTTTGTGATCCGAATGGGCTTAATGGAACCGTCACGCCGTGCTACAGCAATATCGGTGTTGATCTTCAGGGTGCCGTTCACTACCTTACCAATGCCGAGGCGTCCCATATAGGGAGAGTAATCAATGGAATTCACCTGCATCTGCAGAGGATTGTCGGCAGAACCGGAAGGCGCTGGAATATGTTTGACGATCATGGCCGAGATCGGTTCCATATCATTATTACCATCATTTTCTGCATATCTGGCATAGCCGTCTCGTGCTGAGGCATAAACCACAGGAAAATCAAGAAGTTCATCCGGGGCATTAAGCTTTACAAAGAGATCAAAAACCTGATCAAGGACCCAGTCACAACGGGAACCGGGCTTATCAATCTTATTGATACAGACGATAACCGGCAGATTGATGGCCAGGGCCTTCTTCAGGACAAAAAAGGTCTGGGGCATGGGCCCTTCCTGGGCATCAACCAGCAGCAAACAGCCATCACTCATCCGCAAAACACGTTCCACCTGCCCGCCAAAGTCAGCATGGCCCGGGGTATCAATAATATTGATACTATAATCCTTATATTTATAAGAACCGTTTTTAGAGGTGATGGTAATGCCGCGTTCCCGCTCAAGATCCGAGGAGTCCATCAACCGATCGGCAACCTCCTGATTTTCTCGGAACATACCTGATTGTCTAAAAAGCTCGTCGACAAGTGTAGTTTTACCATGATCAACATGGGCAATAATGGCGACATTTCGTAATTTACTAGTTTCCATGACGGAGCAACCTGCTATAAAAGTTAGGCCCTGCAGGGATTCAGGCAGGGTATGGGAGATCAAAATATGCTTAAACCGGAAGTAATGCGGCTCAATATGGTCTAAGTGACAATATTATCATCAGGATGAAAAGGGGGCGATTTTAAGTGATGATTCAAGGATTGTCAAGAGTTGTTCTACTTCGCCATCAGTCTCAATGGTAATAAACCCTGCAGGATCAAGTTCATCCGGGTACTGAAACCCCTTCTTCTGCATGGTATAAATTGCAAATGTCCCGTCAGAAACAGCGGTTTTATCAAGGGCACGCCGCTGCAGCCGTTCACGGGTCACCTGTTCAGAAACTTCACAGAGGATGAAGACAAGCTTTGCATCTGTAGTGGCGAAGGCAGCGCGAATATGCTGCCTTTCAGCCCGATTCACATAGGAACCATCCAGGACAACGGAGCAGGATTCAGCCACCTGCGCTTTACCTTTGGCAATCAGGGCATCATAGGTGAGACGGGTAAATTCAGGAGAATAAATACCTTTGCCAAAATCACCCGTCCCTCTGGAATTTCGTTCAACCCGGGCCAGCTCCTTGCGCTCAATATCAGAGTTATAATATTGCAGCTGATATTTATCCGCAAAGGCCTGGGCCAGAGTTGACTTGCCGCTGGCAATCAATCCCATGAAGATAAAAACATGAGGCTTAGGCAATTGCATAGGCATGGGCCAAGGCAAAATATTTCTTGGCATTGGCTGTGCAGATTTTGGCTGTTTCAGGATCGACATTAGGATCACCTGCAGTGAATAAACCGATCTTGCCACGCACATAGGCGCGGTAACATTTATAAAAGGGCAGCATGGTCATTAAGGTTTGGTCATCTGTAACCTTAATAAAGGATTTGATAAAATATTCTGACTGGTCAGGTAACCCGAGAAAATCAAGATCCATGGCAAGGAAGGCGACATCAGCCGCCACATCACTGAAACGAAAACGTTCATTAAACTCAATACAGTCAAAGATGTATATCTTCTCACCCAGACAGATATTGGCTGAATATAAATCGCCATGGCAGTCTTTGAGATGATCCCTGGCGCGATCAAGAAACAGCTGTTCCTGCTTTAAAAACTCAAGCGAAAACCTCTTTATATCAGCAAACTGTTGCCTGGAGAGTGCATCTCCACCAATAAAGGCCTCTGTCTGGTCAAAATTTTCAAGGACATTACCGGCAACCGCCTGAGCCGTACCAAACTCATGCACATCCAAATGCGCATTGGCCTGATTATAAAAATCATTCAAGGTGGTGGCAATCTGGTCCAGCATGTCATTGGTTAATTCACCCCGGCCAATAACATCACCCATCATCTGGTTGAGATCCATCCTCTTCATCTTCAGACAATGTTCAACAATCTCCCCCTCACCAGCAAAACAGAACCCGTCCGGGGTCTTATTCACCGTCAGAGTCTCAAGATAGATTTCTTCACAGAGGCGGCGGTTGAGCCGTAATTCCTCTTCACAGTAGAATTTTCTTTTCTCAAGGGTAGAAAAATCTAAGAAACCGAAATTAACCGGCTTTTTAAATTTATATACAAAATCTCCGGCAATAAGAACAAAGGAGATATGGGTCTGAACCAGTTTCACCTCATCCACTGGATGATTAAAATGGTCAGGGTTCAGGAAATAGGTGATAAATTCTGGCAATTGCGACATGGGAGGCTCCATATAAAAAAAACAGGATAGAGTTTAACGAACTCGATCCTGTTTTTTTTTGTTACAAGAACAAAAGAATTCAAGAAGATCAAGGAGATGAAGACGAAAGAGATTTCAACATCATCCCCTTCTCTATCTCCTTTATCTTCTCTATATTCTTTACCTTCTTCTTTTAATAACGATAATACTCAGGCTTATAAGGACCATCAACAGGAACACCGATGTAATCGGCCTGCTCCTTGGTCAGGGTTGTCAACTTTACCCCGATTTTTGCAAGATGGAGTCTGGCAACCTTCTCATCAAGTCTCTTGGGCAGGAAGAATACGTCATTTTCCATTGTCTCGCCATTTTCCCATAACTCAAGCTGGGCCATGACCTGATTGGTGAAGGAGTTGCTCATGACAAAGCTTGGATGGCCGGTGGCACAGCCGAGATTCACCAAGCGCCCTTCAGCAAGAACAATCAAACGCTTTCCATCAGGAAAGATCACATGATCAACCTGGGGTTTAATATTCTCCCAGATCAAATCCTTGAGTGAAGCAATATCAATTTCACTATCAAAATGGCCGATATTACAGACAATGGCCTGATCAGGCATAGCATCCATATGGGCCCGACCAATCACCTGAAGGTTTCCGGTACAGGTCACAAAGATATTACCCTGGGGTGCCGCCTCTTCCATGGTCATTACCCGGTATCCTTCCATGGCGGCCTGCAGAGCGCAGATAGGATCAACTTCTGTAACAATAACCGTGGCACCCATACCACGAAAGGCCTGGGCACAACCCTTACCCACGTCACCATAACCGATAACCACGCAGATCTTACCGGCAATCATCACGTCTGTGGCACGTTTAATGCCGTCAAGCAGCGACTCGCGACAGCCATAGAGATTGTCAAATTTTGATTTGGTTACCGAATCATTGACATTAAAGGCCGGGGCCAGGAGCTTACCAGCACGGCTCATTTCATTTAAACGATGGACACCCGTGGTGGTCTCCTCACTGATCCCCTTGATCTCTTTCATGAGTTCCGGGTATTTCTCATGCATGATCACGGTGAGATCACCGCCATCATCCAGAAGCAGATTCGGGGTCCAGCCCTCAGGACCATGAATGGTCTGCTCGATACACCACCAGAACTCCTCTTCATTCTCGCCCTTCCAGGCAAAGGTAGGGATATCAGCTGCAACCATGGCAGCCGCGGCATGATCCTGGGTGGAGAAGATATTACAGGATGACCAGCGAATTTCAGCACCGAGGTCCACCAAGGTTTCCATGAGGACTGCGGTCTGGATGGTCATGTGCAGACAACCGGCAATTCGCGCCCCGGCAAGGGGCTTCTTGCCGGCATACTCTTTACGCAGCTGCATAAGCCCCGGCATTTCAGTTTCGGCAATGGCAACTTCTTTCTGCCCCCATGCGGCAAGATCCATATCTGCAACTTTAAAGTCACCTGCATCAATCGTTTTATTCGACATTATATTTCCTATCGTTGTATTATTTTAAAATAAATTATTTGAGGCCGGCGGCGTCTTTCAACTCATCCGCCTTATCTGTTTTTTCCCAGGTAAACTCATCATACTCACGGCCGAAATGACCATAAGCTGCGGTCTTCTGAAAAATAGGCCGCAGCAGATCCAGGTGCTGAATCACCGCCTTAGGCCGCAGGTCAAAATGATTCTCCACAAGGGCTGTGATCTTATCATCACTGATGACCCCGGTCCCAAAGGTTTTCACATTAATTGAAACGGGTTTGGAAACACCAATGGCATAGGCAATCTGCACCTCAACCTCTGTGGCCAGACCCGCTGCGGCAATATTTTTAGCAACATACCGGCCCATGTAGGCCGAAGAGCGGTCAACCTTGGAAGGATCCTTGCCGGAGAAGGCACCGCCACCATGGGAACCCATACCTCCATAGGTATCCACAATAATCTTCCTCCCGGTAAGGCCGCAATCACCAACAGGGCCGCCGATCACAAAGCGGCCGGTGGGGTTAATATAAAATTTGGTATCTTTATCCAGCATATGGGCGGGTAGGATGGGTTTAAGAATCTCTTCCATAACACCCTCTTTCAAGTCCCCATAGATCACATCCGGAGAGTGCTGGGTTGACAGCACTACGGCTTCAATTCGTTTGGGGATATTATTTTCATACTGAACCGTCACCTGACTCTTGGCATCGGGACGCAGCCAGGGTAAACGTCCTGCCTTGCGCACATCCGCCTGGCGCTTAACAAGACGATGGGCAAGGATGATCGGCATCGGCATAAAGACACTTGTTTCAGCCCGGGCATAACCGAACATCAAACCCTGGTCACCGGCACCCTGATCCAAATCAACACCCGCGCCCTCATCAACACCCTGAGCAATGTCTGAAGATTGTTTATCAATACTGGTAAGCACGGCACAGGACTGTGAATCAAAGCCCATATCAGATGAATTATAACCAATTCCCTGGATGGTATCGCGGACGATCTGGGGCATATCAACCCAGGCCGAGGTAGTAATCTCACCCGCGATCACCACCATACCCGTATTGACCATGGTCTCACAGGCCACACGGGCAACTGGATCTTCTGCAATAATCGCATCAAGGATGGCATCGGAAATTTGATCGGCAACCTTATCAGGATGCCCCTCAGCTACAGACTCAGACGTAAACAGGAAATTTGACATTCGGACTCTCTAAATTTAGGGGAATTAACAGGTGCAATCCCACCAAAGCTACTGTGAAATTGTTTAACTAAAATGCAAACTGCGACTTATAACAAATTTTGTATTGGATATGCAAGTAAATGTATGGGAATCATCACTCTTTTGCGCAAACAGCAGGAAATAGACATGGAAAGCTCAACACCCTTTCTTCTAAAACCGAGCTACTTATATAAGTTATGACAACTCTTCTTAGCCAGACCGATCTCAATTAAGACCTGTTGCGCTGCAGTAAAATCACCCGCCTGAGCCAGCCCGACACATCTGCCGATTAAGGCTTCACATGCCAACCATAACCCGGCCCATTCAGGTGGTGCAACTGCGCCATATTCTTTAGATACCTCTTCTAAATCAGCGACAGCCAAGGCGTCAGGACATTCTCCCTTTTTAATTGCCGAAGAGATCTGCCGCCAGAGAGCGGTATATTTTTTCTTCTCTGCCTTTACACCATAGGGTCTCTTGTTTTTGGTTCGAGTCTTTGTCTTTTTAGGAGATCCTGATACAGGTAGAATTTCATCTTCAGCAAGCAGGGCTTGAATTTTTAAATCAAAAATGACCTTTTTACCTGTCATTTTCTGCTTCACTTTCAAAGTGACCGATTCAGAAATAGATAATTCAACACCACCTATCTTCACAGACCCAGCCCCAAGGTTGTCTGCAAGCCGGTGCAACTCTTCAGCAACCTGCTTCAGTCTACTGGCAGATCCAGAAGTCTTATCTTTCATGCCAATCTTTCCCTTTTCAATGTAAGAGAGTCCTGCGCATCAACATCAGCAGTTAGGGGGTCGTTAAGAATGTTGACCAGGTAAGCGCCAGACTCCGGGTAAGCGTAGACTCCGTTATAGCAATTTCTTCATGGCCCCTTATGCCGGGAAGGACATCTCTTTGGCCATGTTTTTTTTTACAACTGCTTAATTAATTTCATCCATTATTTTTACAGCCGTATCAATCTCAGCACCCATCTTCTTGTCATTGGGAGCGAGATTCCTTGCCTGGGAGAAGTGGTATCTTGCTGTTTTAAACTTCCCCTTATAGTAGAAATTTTTACCCAGATTGAAATGGGCGAGAATTTGATTATCTAATTTTGAGTAAATCGAAGCAATCTGGTAATAGGCATCGGCAAAATCCTCCATATGCCCAACCAATTGCTGAAATAACACCAAAGAACGTTCATTATCACCAATAGCCGCAAGAGACATGGCAAGATTATAGGTTGACCACCAATCACCCGGATCCAGACGCCGTCCTTTATTAAAAAGGGCCATGGCGGTTTTCAGATCACCCTTCTTAAAATAAATCATACCTAGATCCGTGATAAGAATTGTTTTGTCCTTGTAATAGGCCATTACTTTTTCCATCTCCTCGATGGCCTTATCGAACTGAGCCATGGATGAATAGCCAAGTGCCAGACCATACATACCCATATATTTATCAACGTCATTCCCGGCATTGCGAATGCGCTTTCGATAATAGGGCAGTGAACTTTCCGGCGATTTCGTAAAGGACCTTATCCTTGCCTGAATGCGGTTAAAGTAGAATTGATCGCGTTGAGCCGGTGTGGCGGGTTTTTCCATCAAAATGATGTCTTCAACATAGCCCATGCGGAGTTCTGGTTTAGGGTGGGTCAGAAGGTATTGAGGCACCTTACCCATATTGAGTTGATTAACCCGGTGCATCGTCTTTAACATGGAAACCATATCATTGGGATCAAGACCCATTTCAACCATATAGGTATAAGCTTTGCGATCAGCCTCCTCTTCATTCTGACGGGTGAAGGCCATACTCATCGCCTGACCTGTAGCCATCCCACCGGTGATAAGCGCCTGACTTCCAGCACCACCACCGAGAGCAATACCAGCGAGGACCATGGCAAGGGTGATGGCATTAACCTTAGCAGAATTGTCAATCCGTTCGGCAATATGACGGCTGGTGACATGGCCGACCTCATGGGCCAGGACAGATTGCAGCTCCCCCTCAGTCTCCATCTTTTCCATGAGACCAGAATACATAAAGATCAAACCGGAAGGAGCAGCAAAGGCGTTAAAATCACGGTTATTAATCACATAAAATTTATAATTAAACTTCTGCCCGCCAGCCACAGAGACTATCTCTTGACCAATTTTATTAATGTATTGATTGATATCCGGTTCATCAAGCAGGGGAAACTCATGGCGAATGACAGCAAGCATTTCCTGACCATACTCACGTTCATCTTTCACACTAAAGCCATAGACATTGCCTATGGCCAAAAACTGCGCCATCATAAAGCAGCAGAGTGTGACAAGTAGAGTCTTATCTTTTATTATTTTCACTATAAAGAATCCTGTGAATTGAAGGAAATTATGTTGGAGATAGCAGTTTATAATGTAAAGCCGTTAATTATGCAAAGAAACCACCGAGACTCGTTCCGAGATGGACGTATTTCCCTTAATGGAGTATAATATTTTTTGTTCATCATTAACATAAGACTGTCTCCAACAAAATAAACCCCTATTCCTTTATGCTTTGCGAACTCCATATTAAAAACCTTGCCATCATTGAAGATCTCTCCCTTATCTTCACCGATGGATTTTCAATTCTGACTGGTGAAACAGGGGCGGGAAAATCCATTATCCTGCAATCACTGGGCCTTCTTTCTGGTGGTAAAGGAAAGGGCACCGTGGTGCGGTCGGGAACACCACAGGCCATTATCGAAGCTGTTTTTGAACTTCCATCTCACTCCCCTGTTTCTACTCTTTTAGAGGCGAGCGGGTTTGAAGATGCAGATGAACTCATTATAAAAAGAATTATTGCCGCCACCGGCAGAAGCCGCTTTTATATTAACGGCAGCCTTGCCAATGGCAAATCAGCCCGACAGATTTCAAGTCATCTCATATCCATAGCCAGCCAGCATGATCACCAGCAATTACTGCAGCGCAGCCAACACCTGCAATTTATTGACATCATTGGCTCCCATATTGAAGATCGTCAGCATTATCAGAACCGATACAATAATTGGCGAGCTCTCCAGGAAGAGTTCAACTCTCTTGCAGCTCAAAATAGAGATAAGGAACAACGTAAAGATTTTTTACAGTATCAAATTAAAGAAATAAATGATTGCTCTTTACTCGTTGATGAAGACATCCAACTGGATGAAGAAAAAAGCCGCTTACGCTCATCCACAAAGAACCAGCAACTTGCCGCAAAGGCATTAGATCTCCTCTTTTCAGCGAACCAGGATCTTATAAAAACAAGAGCACATCTCGAGCAAATTGCCAATGCTGATCACGAGGCAGCCTCCTTAAATGAGGGTATTGCCGAGCAATCTTATTTACTGGAAGACCATTTTGCAGAACTGCGTAATTATGCTGAAAACATTCCCCGTGACCCGGCCAGGCTTGAAGAGATTACGGAGAGAATTGGCATCATTGCCGGTCTTAAACGTAAGTATGGGATAAGCATCGAAGAAATCCTGGCCTATGGAGATGAAGCCCAGCAGGAACTTGCCACCATTGAAAATATTGATGAGACCCTGGAAAAATTACAAAAAACCATGACCGCACTCCACACTGAGTTGATATCCATGGCAAGATCCTTATCGGCAAACCGAAAAAAAACCAGCCAGAAACTTATCACAGAAATGAATGGGGAGCTCGCCAGTCTTTGTCTAAAGAATGGACTTTTTGATATAAATATTCAACCCTCTGAACTCAATCATATCGGCTGTGACGACGTGGAATTCCTTTTTTCAGCCAATCATGGCGAGCAGGTCAAACCCCTTAAAGATGTGGCTTCAGGCGGTGAACTTTCCAGACTCTTACTTGGGCTCAAATGTATCCTTGCCCAAAAGGACCATGTTGAAACAATTATATTTGATGAAATTGATTCAGGCATCAGCGGCGAAGCCGCAGAATCAGTGGCCCTTAAGATTCAGGAACTGGCGCAACACCATCAGGTTATCTGTATCTCCCATATGGTGCAGATCGCCTCACTTGCTGATGATCATTTCAGGGTGAGAAAAGAGATTAATGGCGACAGAACAACAACAACCATTACCCTGCTGGATGAGCCCCAGACGCTGGAATCACTGGCCCACATGCTTGATGGCACCTCGGTCTCTGACTCAACCAGAAAATATGTAAAAAAACTCATGGCACGGAGAGATCAATGACAAAAGGACTCGCACTTTTTTCCGGGGGACTGGACTCTATTCTTGCCTGCAAAGTTATTCAAGCTCAAGGCGTGGAAGTCCAGGCCATTAAATTTGTCAGCCCTTTTTTTGATTACGACCTCTTGCAGAATGAGGGGTTATATCAACAAACCATTGCTGACAAATATGGCATCAAGGTTGACCTTGTCGACGTCAGCGACGAATACCTGAAAATGCTCGCTGAACCAGCCCATGGTTATGGCAAAAACTTCAATCCCTGTATCGATTGTAAGATTCTGTTCATCTCCAAAGCCAAATCTCTTCTCAACCATTATGGGGCAAGCTTCCTCATCACCGGTGAAGTCGTGGGTCAGCGCCCCATGTCCCAACGTAAAGATACACTTCGTGTTATAGAGCGGGACAGCAGCACCGACGATATTCTTTTACGCCCTCTATGCAGCCAGTCTCAGAACCCAACAGCCATAGAACGGCAAGGGATTATCAAGCGCGACAAGCTGCCCCGTTTTTCCGGGCGTAACCGAACCCCGCAGATTGAACTGGCCCGGGAATTTGGCATCACTGATTTCCCTACACCTGCCGGGGGATGTGTTCTCACAGAAGAGTTAAGAGCGGCCAGAATCAAGAGATTATTCACCTTTGATCCGCAATTCATAACCCCGCAGAACATCCTCTTCCTCCTCACCGGTCGTGTTTTTCTTCTCCCTCAAGGCGGCTGGTTCACCCTCGGCCGAGCTGAAACAGAAAATGAAGCCATTGAAGCCATGCAGCAGCAAGGCGATTCCATCCTGCGCATCAGCAATGACCGACCGGGACCTTTAGGCCTATTACGCTACGCTGCCCATGACAGCGATTTCTCCTTAGCCGCCACCATCACCGCCCATTATGCTAAAAAAATAATTCCCCCACCGGATGTCGAGATCAGTGGAGCCCAAACACGTACCATTCAGGTTGAATCCATCCTTTTAGAGGAGATCGAAAAACATCTTTGGGCGAACATTAAAGGCAGGAAATGAAAAA
>JAQIBE010000229.1 GCA_027859235.1 Desulfobulbaceae bacterium | reverse complement strand
AACAACCTCACACCCTACAATAAAATGTCCCATCTCGACTTCGACAAAGAACATATCTGGCATCCCTACACCTCCACAACCCATCCGTTGCCCGTGTACGAGGTTGAATCAGCCCATGGAGTCCGTCTCAAACTTGCCGACGGCAGAACCCTCATCGACGGGATGTCATCGTGGTGGGCGGCAATTCACGGGTACAACCATCCTGTCTTGAACCAGGCCATCATCGACCAAGTCGCCCGAATGTCCCACGTGATGTTCGGGGGCATTACCCATAAACCCGCCATCACCCTGGCGCAGGATTTAGTCCGGCTCACCCCACCCCCGTTAACCAAGGTTTTTCTTGCAGATTCAGGCTCGGTTGCAGTAGAAGTGGCCATCAAAATGGCGATGCAGTACTGGCAAGCGCTGAAACAACCCAACAGAAACAGATTACTCACCATTCGCGGCGGCTACCATGGCGACACCTTTGGCGCCATGAGTGTCTGTGACCCTGTAAACGGCATGCACCACCTGTTTCAGGAACTCATGCCCAAACATTTCTTCGCCGAGCAGATCTCCTGCGGATTCTATGATCCCTGGCAGGATGAGTCCCTTGACCATTTCAGGACACTCATCACCAGCCATCACAATGAAATAGCCGCGGTGATCATGGAACCGATTGTCCAGGGTGCAGGCGGAATGCACTTTTATCATCCGGAATATCTGAAACAGGTGCGGCAGCTTTGCGACCAGCATGATGTCCTCCTCATCCTTGATGAAATTGCCACCGGTTTCGGCCGGACAGGCAAGCTGTTCGGCTGTAACCATGCCGACATCTCCCCTGATATTATGTGTGTGGGCAAGGCCTTAACCGGCGGCACCATGACCCTTGCCGCCACCCTTGCCACCGACAATGTGGCCGACACCATTTCTTCAGGCGACCCCGGTGTGTTCATGCATGGCCCCACCTTCATGGGCAATCCGCTGGCCTGCAGCGTCGCCCATGCCTCCATCAAACTCCTCGAAACATCAGACTGGCAGGTTCAGGTTCAAGCCATTGAAAATGGTTTGTCCACGATTCTGAACAGATGTAAGGATCACCCCGCGGTTGCGGATGTTCGGGTTCTGGGCGGGATCGGTGTGGTGGAGATGGTCGCGCCCATTGATGTACCCTCTCTGCAGCAGATATTTGTGGACAGAGGGGTATGGATTCGTCCCTTTGGCAGGCTGATCTATATCATGCCGCCCTATATTATTTCTGAGCAGGACCTCACAACCCTGGCTGAGACCGTGGTTGAGACCATTACCACTCTCTATTAATTCCCCGGTGCAAATGCACCATTGACTTTTGACTGCATGGCCATTATTTTTAGTAATAATTCCTAAAAAGAACGGAGAATTCCATGCAGAAAATACCTGCCCTTGACATCAATTTGTGCAATAGGTGTGACGGCTGCCTTGATATCAGTCCACAGACCTTTATCTACAACGAGAGTCTCGGCTTTATTGAAGTGGCTGAGCTTGCAGAGTACAATCAGGAAGAGGTGGACGAGGCGATTAAGAATTGTCCCAAAAATGCTATTGGCTGGGAGTAAGCAGGGGCAGAGAAGGTGAAAAGGTGAAAGGGGTGAGGAGTGAGGGGTGAGGGGTCAAACGTTGGTCGCGCCCTTGCAGACACACCTTACCCCATCACCTCTTACACCTTACATAACATCATCAGCACCCCTCAATGGCCTTTTTATGGGTCTTCGGAGTGAGTACCATGGATGTGGAAGCAGTGGATTTGGCCGCCTGATCCTGAAAGATAATCTTCCCATGAATCTCACCCTTCTTACGGATGGGTTGTGACAATTCCATCTCCATCACCACCGTACCCGAACGCACCCCGCTCAGTAACCATTTTGCCGTACCCGATTTCTTATCATAGGAGGAGTAGGCTGGCGATGCCGAGAGAATTGCTGTTCCCGAAGGGATGGTCTGGATCACAATAACCGCCGCAGGAGGGGGATTGGGGATGGTAATAGACCATGTAATCTTCGTTCCCCGTGGCTGACTATACCGGGCTGTAATTTCACCCCCGGCAGAAGCCATGGAGAACGTACCCAAGCAGCTGAAGCAACATAAAATGAGTGCGCAGATCACGCCGCGTCTGTATCTTTGTCCGATTGTGCAATCCATTTGTTATTCCCCGCCTTGTGGTGTTGTCCCGGAGACAACAGCGAATGATTTGGTATCCATATCCCAGCGATACCCTTTACCAGCCCATATCTGCTGGATCGTATCAATATCAACACCCATCTGTTTAAACAGCTCAAAATAACTGTAGATGGCTAAAATTTCATTATCATCAATACGATAGTCATTATTGCGATCCGCCCAGTGATAATCAACCATCTCAATTGTGGTTGCCCCGCTCACCCGCTGCTTCATGTTATCCACCAGGAGCAGACCAGCAAACACCAATTTCTCGCCAACATGGGGTATACCTGCAGGACTAGCGAGATAACCAAAATAAATATCCTCAGCGCCCGTTGTATGAATCCATTTCAGCCCATCACGACTCTGGGCCGTAACTGCGGGGATACCATTTGTGACGACACAGGAACCAGGAAAGGTCTCACGGAGAATAAACGATGTAACAGCCTGATCAGCAGCATGCACACGAATGAGAACGGGAAAAGGCAGGTGGGGAGAACCATGTCTGGGTAGAAGCCGCTCAGCCGTAACCTCAACCGGGACAGCCAGTCCACCATTCTGAGATCTATAGCCAAGCCAGCCTAGAACAAGAATAACCATGAGAAGGGGTATCACCCAAAGGCCT
>JAQIBE010000227.1 GCA_027859235.1 Desulfobulbaceae bacterium | reverse complement strand
CATTCGGCCAATTGCGCCTCCAGTTTTTGTTGATAGGCTTCTTTCATACTCATGGTTTTTTCCTTTTTTTATTTAATGATTTGTGAATCTCAATCTATATACGCCCTTCAAAAAGTATCAGTCAGAGCACCTCCTTTTAAATTTATTCTCAAAGAGAGGCTGTGTGTAAATCAATCATTTACGCCCCTCGCTGATGAGTGCTGGTTGATGTTTTTCACATGGTTGATCACTCTACGCGTGATCACCGGTCCGACCATCAGACCGGCAAACAACAGCAGTGTAACCCACGGCAATGGTGTATGGCGACCCGCAAGATCAGCCAGTAATCCCAGAAGAAACATGTTACCGAGGCTAAGCAGGATTAAGGACATTTGGATGATATCAGGCATCACGGGCGTCCTCGATTCAGACGTGGTCCAGCAAGGAGCCAGATAATCAGCCCCAAGACAGGGAGAATGAGGATCAGAACGGTCCAAAATACCTTATTCCCAGTGGATCCCGGGCTCCCGATAGTCTTCATTACAGCCCAGACATCTGCGATTAAAATGATAAGCCCAAAAAGGCCTCCGACTTCTATCCCCATGTTGCTCTCCTTACATATCCAGTATAATTATAGAATTTACTTGCGTTTCCATTTATCCTCCTCTTTTCCCATTGATTGCGGCGAGCCGCTCAATATCGTTTAAGTGCTGGACACCCAACTTCGTATCTTCCCAGAGAGTGCTGGCATTCCAGCCGTGGAAATCAAGTAGTTCAAATAACAGCCGGAGGAGGGGCAGTCTCTCGTTCTTCATCGTCTTTTACTTTCCCGCAGTCAACTTTCCCATCGTCTGTTCGGACACCCATTCCTCGGCCGCATGCTGCGCCCCGGGTGCGAATCGTTTCACTTCCGGTTCGAGAAATAAGCTGGCGATACCAGGTAGTATCTTTTGCCAAGTAGCGTTGCCGATAATCGCCAGCCGGCGGACAAATTTGTGATGCTCTTTGACAAAACCCAAGTGCCCCATCAAAGCCGGCAGGCTATCCCATCCATCAAATCCGGTGGCATCAATCAGAACACCCTTTATTGCACCGCGGTCGGCAATAATACGGTCCGCTTCAGGGGCCTATTCTTCCTAAAAAATAAAGTGGCAACATTATCAATGTTGCAATGATCAATGCAGTCAACAAGTCAGCAAGTCAGCAATAAACATTTTTTTTGTTCCTCCTTGAATTTTATGGTCGCCGATCCGGGATGGACCGCTTCAGCCCGACCATCCCGGATAAATTTTCTTTGGTTGCATTCATTGTTTAGTACTAATAATAAGGGTAGTAGTAAGACCGATCATAATGAGGGCCGTAATAGCGATAGGTCACAGTCAGGTTGTTGATGACATTTCTGGCGCCTCCTTCATAAGCATTATCCTCTGCAGCCTTGCGCTCGCTCAAAGTCTCGACGTTGCCGGCCAGAGTAACCACACCATTAAAAACAGTAATGCTTACCTGGTCTGCGTCTACGTAAAGGCTCCAGAAGAGTTCGTCCTTGACGTCCTCACGGATCTCCTGATCCGGTTTCCAAGTCCAGCTATCCGGATAAGTAATATTATTGATCACATTGGTAACGCCCTTGACGCCTTCGGCCACCCGTTCAGCTATATTTTTCTCGAACCATATCGTCACATCGCCGGAGAGATAGACCCATCCGGCCACAGCGTCGATATCGATCTCGAATCGATCCACCCAGGAATTAACGAACAGCGCGGTGGCGACCCGTTTTTCGAGCACATCGTCAGAGGGAATATTGACCGGCCGCACCTTGAGATGGTTCTTGACCCGCCATACCCCGATGACATTTCGGGCATCCTGCTCGGCAGCCTCCTTGGCTTTGAGGTTGTCCACCACACTGCTCAGGGTAACCCTGCCGTTGTCGACATCAACATCCGGGTTAAACGAAAACACCCGCGGATCATACCGGAAGGCATCCTTCACGGCCTTTTTGATCTGATCATCGCTCCGTGTTACGTAAGCGCTTTTGCGGCGCATCTTGTCGCGGGCCCACCATTCGATTTTAAGAGCAACGCTATCCACGGAACTTACGCCACCTACATAGGCATCGTTATTGGCACGGCTCTTCTCCGCCAGGCTGCCGACAGTGCCCGAGAGAATGACCTTGCTATTCTTTACCTCTACTTTAATCAGGTAGTCGTCCACGCGGACGTCATTTTCAAGCAAGGCCTCGATCTCCTTTTTAATCTCCAAATCCGGACGATCGGTCTTGTATTTTACAGTGATGTTGTTCTTGATTTCTGTCACGCCCTTAACGCCTTTTGCCGCGGTAACACAGAGCCAGCCCTCCTGCCAGGAGTCCACGGTGCCGGTGAGTGTCACGACACCATTTTCAGCCTTTGGCGTGATCTTATAGGAATCCGCAGCAGGGTCGAGGAGCAATGCATCATTAACTGTTTGGGCAAGTTCCGCATCACTGCGGCTCACACCGGGCTTGACCTTAATCCGGTTCACCACGGCTCGAACACCAACAATGGTTTCGGCAATCCTTTCGGCCCGTTCCTTGGCCAGAAGATTGCTCATGGTGCCGGTAAGGGTTATCACACCTTTCTGGGTCTTGATATCAATGAGGTTTGCATCGACCGCCACATCGCTCCAGAACTCCGATTCAAGGACTCTGTTGATGTCTATATCCGAAATCTGCGTTTGTTTTGCATGAACCGGTGCACTAAGTGCAAGACAAAAAAAAGCCGCAAGGATCGGTACAATGATATAGAGTCTAAAAAAACGCCAATCCGGATACGTATAGCTCTTCTTCGAAATAGCACATGCTGTTGTTTGCATTTTATTCTTCCTTTTATTTATTTTGTTTAAGTTATCGCAGTTTAAAACCATCATGCAAACTTACCTGTGTCCACCAATAGGCCGATTGACCATCTCCAGAGCGATAAGAGCCCTGGAAACATCCATTCAGGGGTTTAACCTGCAAAACCAGCTATTCCCGTGTCATGGCAGCACCACACTTGGGGCATTTCTGCTCATAACATGGGGAACCTTGTTGATGAGTTGATTTTTCACCACAGTCAGGGCAGATGCAGAAACCGCTCGGGCCTTTTGCAAAACCACCTCCCTGACCACCTCTTTTTTTGCTTTGCCCTTTTACTCCCATTCCTTTACCTGTTTCCGCTCCCTGGCCTTTTGGGCCTGTTCCGTCTCCTCTTGGCATTTTGTTTATCCCCTTTCCTTTTTTTATTTATCCTGGTTTTCTCATCCATAATGAAGCTCTATCAGGATGGCATTTTATTTGATAAAGCAAGCATTTTTCTCATCCGTTAAATATCAGATATCCTCCTTTATCCAGCGTTCTGCCTCATGGCCTTGAGCAATATCAAAATGCTGCATAAACAATCTTATCCGCGGCCTCTTCTCTGACATAGGGCATTGGAGTGTTGCGACGTCTTTCAATAAATTCCTCCCGTGATTCCGAAAAATCAGGTGGGAAATCGTATGGTACAATTGGTTCAATATAAGCACCTATGTAACAAAACTGACTGCGAAAACGTATATCAAGACGTGTGAACTTACCAACGTAGTTTTTTTGGGCATATGCCAGAATTCTTTTCTCAGTACTTTCTTTAGTGCGCTGCGGAATTGTTACTCCACCGGAATGAGGGTCATATATACTGCGTTCATCGTAGTACGCATCAAGTTCTTCTTGCGTTTCAGCCTTAAAGCCAAAAAGCTCCATAAAGATGGTCTTATAGAAAATAAAATCATCTTTCAATTTTCTCTGGGCTCTGTATTTTTCCTGTTCTTTGTCAGTCCATGAAAAATATTCAGATTTTGCAGCTATTATTGCTCGGCGAAGGATCGCTTCCTGTTCTCTTTTGGATTTTTCTTTATTCATACATATCACCGCCTTTTGCAGGTATTTGTCTGGAGCTGTATTATTCCAATCCCTCTTGATTCAGGACGATCACATACCTGCTGGTAACGCCCAGTATGCCTTTTTTCTGCATTGCAAAAACAACTCCGGCGTTGAAGCGCTGGGATGACATGGGGGCCTGGATGATATGCGTATGATACCATCCAGTCCTTTTCAGGATATCAAGGTAGTCGTCTAGGAGGATGCCGCCTTTATATCTTTCTTCTATTGCCGGAGTATTTTGAAAATCCCGCCAGTCTGCATTGATAAAAGCCAGTCGTGTCTTCTTTTTGACATTGCGTTTCAGCAGGGCTAAAAAGGCCTCAAGAAATGCAAGGTATGCTTTTTTGGACAAACCGGAGATGCTTTTTTCATCATAGTCAGCAGCTTTTTTATCAAAGTAGGGCGGATCAAAGATGATCAGATCGGGTTTTCCCTTTGCACTTACAGGCCAGGAAAGCTGTTGATCAGATGAAATATGCCATGTGCAAGGTTCGATCTCAGGGCGCGTTTCCGGCCGGTCCATCATATCAAAGGCCCAGCACCTGCGGCCCATGGCAAGGCAGGTATCCGGGGTCACGCCGCCTCCGGCCATGGGGTCAAGGATCAGGCCAGCCGTGCTTTTGCGCCACCTGGGCAACTGTGAATCCTCTCTTTAAATCGGCATTTGCCGAATTTGGCAGCGCTG
>JAQIBE010000193.1 GCA_027859235.1 Desulfobulbaceae bacterium | reverse complement strand
GACCTCTGGAAATAGTTTGGTAGCTGTTTCCAAAATACACCTAAGTCTTGTTTCTCTCAAAGATGTTTTAGTGCCAGCCACCTACAGAGGTTATGCACTTATTATACGAATTCAGGTTGCTTGAGAGGCGCATTCCGGCCTCAACAGAACAAAGACATGGGGGAGCAGGGCAATGATGCACCTGCTTATTTATATCATCGCAGTAACTGGAGGAAGGAAGAGATGATCAAGAAATTATCCGTACTGGCATTGGCAGGCTGTTTTGCATTGCCATCCCTAGCCGGCGCAGCATCCAATGCTGACCTGGCATCCAAGATTGACCAACTGTCCCAGGAGCTTGCAGAGCTCCGCGGCCAGATGGACGAACAAGAATACGCCTTTGAAGAAATTGACGAAAGAGCTGATGGCTGGGACCTTGCCTCCCGCTTTCAATTCTCCGGTGATTTCCGCGCCCGTGGCGACATGTACTCAGCTGATCTCTCCGGAACCCCGGCTGACATGAACCAATGGTTCGAAAATGCTGTATTTTCTGCAGATAGTTTGCAACCAACAGATCGTGACATGCTCATGGTTAACCTGATATCGTCATTTGCAGGCGCACAGGCTGGATTAGATACTGGCGCACCAGTCTATTATATCCCAAACTCGTATGATCAATACACGTCCACCTTCGCCATGCCATTCCAAAATGACGACGAACTGACCAACGACACGATCTTCACCAACCGCTTCCGTCTGAATATGCGGGTCAAGGCTACCGAGAACGTGGAGTTCAAGGCCCGTCTTGCCATGTACAAGGTGTGGGGAACCGGCAATGCGCCAGACAACCTCAGCGTCCTGGGCTTCCCTGCTTTTGACGGTACCTCCACCCGCACCCCGTCCGACAGCACCCTGCGTGTAGACCGCGCCTTCATGAACTGGAACAATATTGCCGGTCAGCCCGTCTGGTTCTCCATTGGTCGCCGCCCCACCACGGACGGTCCATCTGCGCACATCCGTCAAGGCCTTGATAAACGTACGGCCACCCCAAGCGCCTACATGGATTGGCCTTTTGACGGTATCTCCGCGGGCTACGCCTACGCCAACCTCTTCGGCATCCAAGATGCTCCGGGCCGGGTCCGTGTCTGTTACGGCCGCGGCTTTGAAAATGGCCTGCAGTACGATGCTGACAGTGCCTCACTCAACGACACCGATTTTGCCGGTGTGAGCTGGGATATTTTAAAGAAGGGCGACCGCTTTGCCTACATCCAGTCCTTCATGGTTTTCAATGCCTTCAACTACCCTGAATTCGATGATGCGAACACCAATTCATTCTATAATTTTTTCTTAGGGGATCGTGCAAACGTTGGCGACATCCTGCACACCTCCGCCACCTATCAGGACAAGTTTGCCGGCCTGAACGTCTTCGCTAATGCCGGTTGGAGTCGCACCATGCCGGACGAGGAAGGCATGTTCAATGACTTTGCTGGACAAATGGCTGCCAACATGAATAACATGCTTGGTCAGCCTCCAGTAGCAGTTCCCGCCAACAACACGGACAGCGAAAACGGCTATAGTGTCTGGATTGGCGCCCGTTACGACCTGGACGATCTCGGTCTGAAGTTCGGTGCTGAATATAACCACGGTTCAGAATACTGGATCGCCATGACCCCCGGTCATGACGAGATGTACGCATCCAAACTGGCCACACGCGGTGATGCTTACGAGGCGTACGTGATCTGGGACCTGCCGTCCGGTGAAGCTGTTTCCAAGTTCGGCAAGGCGTTCATGCGTCTGGGCTACCAGCATTATGAGTATGACTATTCCGGTGGATCAGACTGGAACATCAAGCCGTATGAAATCGGCGTAGATGATGGCATGTGGGCTCAAATGATGCCAACGGTTGAATCAGCTGACCAGGTCTACCTGACCATGGAAGCATACTTCTAATCCGTCTGTTCAGTCGTAACAGCTGATAAAAAAGGGGGAATGATCACTTGATCGTTCCCCCTTTTTTTATTGAAATCACCGAAGACGATCTCCGCAATATCCGACCCCTCACCCCGCACGTTTCACCCCTCCGTCTTGCTATCCGCAGATGATTATACCCCAAGGCATGATTTTCATTGATTAACCCATGAAAATATGATAACCATTTCGGCTATTATATGAATACCCATTCATTTTTTTTCGCCATGGGGCGTTGAAAAGTTGGGGTTATTACAGAGTCTGGATCCTTATCACATTAAGGGTTAAACTAAAGAGTATAGGCAATGAAGCTTCAAGAGCTGCTCATCAAAAACCGTGATTCAATTCTGGCGGACTGGGAAGATATCGTCCTTGGCGAATATGCCCCGGAAACCTTTCGCATTTTTAAAAAGCAGAAAAACAGATTTGCTAATCCTATAGGCCATAAGACCGTAACCGGTCTGGCTGAACTCTTTGATGTACTCTGTGACGAAAGCGCTGAAGAGGTTGATACCCCTGCCCTTATTGAAATGCTTAAGGTTCGCGCCCTCCAACCCATTACCGCTGCCGAGGCGTTGTCTTTTCTGTTCGAGATCAAAATACTCGTGGAGCAGAGATGTCAAAAACAAGGAATGGATAAGCACTATAAAGAGTTTCTGGTCTTTTGTGCCAGAGTGGATGCAACGGCCCTCGCCATGTTCTCCATCTTCACAAACTGCAGGCAGCAGGTGTATCAGGTGCGCTTGAATGAGTTCAAAACCGGTAGAAATATCATCACCGATAATGCCAAATGCTCATCGCAGGTTGTCAGAGAAAACATGAAGAATGACGAGTAACATCGTCCTGTACCAGAGGCCTTGTACAGGCTGCTTGTGGTGAAGAGGAGTTCACCGCAGGCAGCCCAGAACAAACCAACACCAAACCTAATTATGAAGAGAGGTAACGGTTAATGAAAGTCCTGAGACCCATTATCGCAGTGTCACTGCTGATTCTGGTTGGCGGGGTATTGGGCTTGTCGCAAGGCACCCAGATGCTGGTAGGTGTAATCCTGCCGAGCATTGCTTTTTTGGTGTTCATCGTCGGATTCATTCGTAAAGTCCTAGACTGGTCGAAATCCCCGGTGCCATTCAAGATCCCCACCACCTGTGGTCAGGCGAAATCCCTTGATTTTATCAAGGCGGATCGTTTTGACTGCCCTGACTCCAAATCTGATGTGATCGTCAGAATGTTTTTGGAAGTCTTCCTGTTCCGGTCATTGTTCCGCAACACCAAAGCTGAGATGCATGACGGCCCTAAAATCACCTATGGCGCCAATCTCTGGTTATGGTTGTTCGGTATCCTGTTCCATTACTCATTCCTGACTGTTGTCATCCGCCACATGCGCCTCTTCACCGAGCCTGTGCTGCCTGGCCTTGGTTTCCTGGAATTTATGGATGGATTCGTGCAAATTGGCGCGCCGGTTCTCTATCAGTCAGACCTGATATTTTTAGGTTGTGTTGTGGCCCTGTTTGTGCGCCGTCTGATTTCCCCGCAGGTGAAATACATTTCCCTTGGATCTGACTATTTCCCACTGCTCCTGATCTTTGCCATCGGCGCAACCGGGATGCTCATGCGTCACTACTTCAGAGTAGACGTTGTGGCCATCAAGCAATTGACCATGGGTATGGTAACCCTGAACTGGACCAATCCTGGAAATATTCACCCTGTGTTTTTCATCCATGTCGTTCTGGTTTCGACCCTGATGATGTACTTCCCATTTTCCAAGTTAATGCATATGGGCGGTATCTTCTTCTCTCCAACCAGGAACATGGCTAATAACTCCCGGGCGGTACGGTACATCAATCCATGGAACGATCCGAACATCAAACCTCATTCCTATGCAGGTTATGAAGATGAATTCCGTGAGTTCATGGTGGATGCCGACATTCCTGTTGATAAACCACTTCCTCCTAAAGCTGCAGAACCTGAGGAGGCGAAAGAAGATTAATGGCTATTCCAAAAGTTGAACAACTACGTGTGAATGTGGCTCATGAACCCAATATGTTTACAGGGGCCATCCCCAAGGCAGATTGGCAGGACACCTTCACTGAATTTAAGGAAGGTAATTTCGCTTATCCGGCTAAGCCTGAGATGGTGGATTACCACGGCTTTCCAAACTCCCGCGTCTGGTCACCGGATGAGGAAGACTGGAAGCTCCCTGATAACTGGGAAACAATCATTCTCCAAGGTCTGAAGGATCGGCTTGGCAAATTCCGTTCACTCAAGCTCTACATGGACATCTGTGTCCGTTGTGGCGCCTGTGCGGATAAATGTCATTTCTTCCTCGGCACCGGCGATCCAAAAAACATGCCCGTACTCCGGGCCGAGCTCCTGCGTTCCGTTTATCGCAACGAGTTCTCTGTCGGTCGCAAGATCCTTGGCAAGATGATGGGCAATCGCCCCATGACTGCCAATGTACTGAAAGAATGGTTCATGTACTCTTACCAGTGTACTGAGTGTCGTCGCTGCTCTGTCTTCTGTCCATACGGTATTGATACTGCTGAAGTTACCATGATGATGCGCGAATTACTGCATCTCGTCGGTGTCGGTATCAACTGGATTTTAGAGCCTGCAGCCAACTCAAACCGTACCGGTAACCACATGGGCCTCCAGCCCCATACCTTTAAAGAGAATATCAGCTACCTTGTGGATGATATTAAGGAGATCACCGGTGTTGATGTGCATCCTACCTTTAACAGGAAGGGCGCTGAAGTGCTGTTCATCACCCCATCGGCTGACGTCTTTGCCGAGCCCGGCATCTTCACCTTCATGGGCTATTTGCTCATGTTTGAGCACATTGGTCTGGACTACACCCTGAGCACCTATGCCTCTGAGGGCGGTAACTTCGGCCTGTTCACCAATAACGAGATGATGAAGAAGCTGAATGCCAAGATGTACGCGGAAGCCAAGCGTCTCGGTGTGAAGTGGCTCCTCGGTGGTGAGTGTGGACATATGTGGCGTGTACTGCATCAGTATATGGATACCATGAACGGCCCTGCGGACTTCCTCGAAGTTCCAAAGTCGCCCGTAACCGGTACCGTATTCAAGAATGCGGCCTCAACCAAGATGATCCACATCTCTGAGTTTACTGCGGATCTCATCAAGCATAAGAAGCTTAAGCTTGATCCTAGCCGTAATGCGCACCGTGTCCCAACCTTCCATGACTCGTGCAACCCTGCCCGCGCCATGGGTCTTCTTGACGAACCCCGTTACATCCTCGATGCCGTTGTACCTACATGGCATGAGATGAACGAGAATACAATTCGTGAAAAGACCTTCTGCTGCGGTTCAGGTACAGGTCTCAACACCGGTGAGATTATGGAACTGCGTATGCGTTCCGGTCTGCCGCGTGCCAATGCGGTTCAAGAGGTAAACGAGAAGTACGGCGTTAACTGCCTTGCCAACGTTTGCGCCATTGACCGCGCGACCTTACAGCCACTCATGGAATACTGGCTGCCGAACACCTCTGATGATCCAATGCGGACAACTGATGTTGACGTAATCGGCCTTTCAGAATTGGTTGGTAATGCGCTGGTTATGGATGGTGAAATTGAAAACAGGGAACAAGGCTTACGCTTTGAAGAACTGATAACCGCAGACACGGAGGGCTAATCATATGTACGATAAAGTTAAAGTATTCATTGGATTGGCTATTTTCGTCGTAGCTGCACTTTCTATCGTTGGCTATAACATGTCCGTGGGCGATAAGGATGGTTTCCGTACTGACGGTAAGCCGGGTCCTGAAAAGCCTGCTGGTCATGAGAAATGTGTGAAAGAAACAGCCTACATGCAAACCAGCCACATGGTTCTCTTGAACAAATGGCGTGACGAAGTCATCCGTGAAGGTAAACGTGAGCTTGTTGAAACCGTTGGTGGTGAAATGGTTGAGAAGAGTCTGCAAAACGGTTGTCTGAGTTGCCACGTAAGCAAGATTAAATTTTGTGACCGTTGTCACGAGTATGCAAACGTGAAGCCTTATTGCTGGGACTGTCATCTTGCACCCGTTGAAACGCCCGCTAGCAAGGAGGCACACTAATGGATAATACAAGAAGAAAATTCCTGAAACTGGCCGGACTCACCGCCGCAGCCGGCGTTGGGGCCACTGTTATTGGCTCTAAGGCAATGGCCTCAGGCGCTCCTGCCCACGGCGCACCCGCAGGTCACGGTGCTCCCGCAGCCGCCCATGGTGGCGGACACGGAGATGTGGCGACAGGTGTTCGCCAGGCCATCGTCATTGACACGGGTAAATTCAACGACAACCCGGGGTTGGCTGAAAAATGCCAGCAGGCCTGTCATTCCTATCATAACGTTCCTGATTTCGGCAATCCAAAAGACGAAATCAAATGGATCTGGACGGATAAGTTTGCCAATGTCTTCCCTGAGCATAGCCACTACAAGAAGGATGATCGCATCTCCTCCATGGACATCATTGCCATGTGTAACCATTGCGAGAACCCTCCCTGTGTCCGTGCCTGTCCTACCCAGGCGACATTCAAGAACGCAGACGGTGCTGTTATGATGGATTTCCATCGCTGCATCGGTTGTCGTTTCTGTATGGCCGCCTGTCCGTACGGCGCACGTTCGTTTAACTGGCGTTCACCGCGTGGTGTTGACAAAGAAGGTCATCCCTTCATTGAGAAGATGAACCCTAAGTTTCCATCCAGAATGCGTGGTGTAGTGGAAAAATGCTCCCTCTGTTCATGGCGGACAAAGAAGGGGCTCGATCCACTCTGCGTTGAGGAAGCCAATAAGACCGCGGCAGATGCCATGATCTTTGGCGATTTGAATGACAAAGACTCTAAGGTTGCAAAACTCTTACGGTCCAAGTTCACCATTCAACGGAAGCCCGCTTTGGGTACAAAACCGTCAATCTTCTACATCATATGAGGTAAATTATCATGGTGAATAAAGTATTGAAAGGAAACGGACTGTACTGGGGATGGCTTTCTCTGTTGCTCATGATTATGGGCGCAGGCGCTGTTTCCTATCTGGTCCAGTTTAATTATGGTCTGGGCGCCACCGGTATGAGCCGGGACGTAACCTGGGGTATCTATATCTCCCAGTTTACCTTCCTGGTCGGTGTGGCGGCTGGTGGTCTGATGCTGGTGTTGCCGTATTACCTGCATGACTACAAGGCCTTTGGTCGAATCACCATTTTGGGTGAGTTCATGGCCATTGCTGCAATTGTTATGTGTCTGATGTTCATTATCGCTGACCTTGGGCAACCAATGCGGGCGACCAATGTCATCCTGCACCCATCCCCTAACTCCATGCTGTTCTATGACATGATCGTTTTAAACGGTTATCTGTTCCTGAACGTGCTGTGTGGTACGGTGGTGCTTCACTCTGAATACAAGGGGATTAAATATCCGCGCTGGATCAAGCCGTTTATTTACCTTTCTATTCCATGGGCGATCTCCATTCACACCGTTACCGCCTTCCTGTATGCCGGTCTTCCTGGACGTCATTTCTGGCTGACTGCCGTGCTCGCGCCCCGCTTTCTCGCTTCGGCGTTTGCAGCAGGGCCAGCATTACTGCTGATCATTGCCTTGATCATGCAGCGTACTGCAGGCTTTAACGTTGGGCGTATTGCCAAGGATAAGCTTGTAACCATTATCGGTTATGCCGCTATCATTAACTTCTTCCTTGTTGGCTGTGAGCTTTTCACCGCTTACTACTCCAACATGCCGGGCCACATGCATACCCTGGACTACCTGTTCTTCGGACTTGTAGATCATTCCACCGGTATCATGCATAACAACCTTGTGCCATTTATGCGCGCCTTCGTTGTTATGGGTGTTGTCGGCATCGGACTGCTCTTTGCAGCTCGCAGAGCAAAATCCGATGCCATGCTGGCCACCGCCTGTGTCCTGATCTTTGTCAGTTTCTGGATCGATAAGGGTCTTGGTCTCGTACTGGGTGGTTTTGTTCCGAGTCCAATGGAACATGTTACCGAGTATGTACCAACGGTTGTTGAAATTGGTGTTGCTGTCGGCATCTGGGCCACTGGCTTTTTTGTCCTCACCCTGCTGTACAAAATGGTTGTTGCGGTTAAACGTCGTTCCGAGGATCTCTTGGAAATCGAATAACAGCCCTGCCAGAGGTGATGGTCAGTTGATTGTCACTAATTGAAAAAAGCCGAATCTCTTTTTAAGAGGTTCGGCTTTTTTTATTGATAATTATCAACATGACTCTGCCCTATTTTCAGCTGAGCCATAATTATCAATAAACGATGTGTACAAAAATAGAATTGCCGTGCATAACGTGATAGGATGAAAGAATAACAGGCGTTGTCTTTTTCCATTATCCCTTTATACGGTGAACACCATGCCCCTACGACAGTTTCCCGATGCAGTCAAAGAGTTTGCCCTCCAGGTCTACGAACGCCCCATGGATGAGACCGAGTTTTATGAAAACCATATTGCCTTCACAGGGGCCCCGCAAAAGCATTTCTTTGATCATGAAAAGGTGGTTCTGGTTGTTGACCCATTCAGCTTCAACACCAGTTATTACGAGTTCAAAACCAGTGACATCTCCTATGTGGAGGAATTACAGACCACGGTTGACAAGAATGGATTGGCCATCAACATAGTCAGAATATGGGTAAAAAAGCTGGCAATTGGTATTCGTTCCACCCCGTTTGTCGTGGCAGATACGAGATTTTAAATGCTGATGGTGTTGGTTATGGAGTAGAAATTTCAATGCCCTCCGCACCAATACGGATCAGTCTCTTCCGGTAGAGGGCACCGATGGCCTTTTTAAAGACCTTTTTACTTACCCCGAACATTGCATAGATCTCTTCAGGTTTACTTTTATCGGTGAGTCCAATCCTGCCGCCATTGTCCTTTATCGTCTTAAGAATGGTCTGACCAATATCATCAATGCCCCGGGCCCCCGGCCTTTGCAGGATGAGATCAATTTTAGAATCATCCCGTATCTTTTTCACATAACCTTTAATCTCCTGGCCGATGGAAAGTCCTTTAAACACCTCACTCTTATAAACCATGCCCTCATGGGCCTGGTTGACCACCGCCCGATAGCCGAGATCGGATTCCCCCCAGATAATGAGATCCACCTCGCTACCCTCTTGATAATTCGGAGGCTGCAGACCCAGAAATTGTTCAAGCTTTGATGATGCGGTGATTCGCTTTGTCTTTTCGCTTAAGAAGATAAAGACAACATAGGACTTGCCCTCCACCATCCGGTTCTGCTGTTCACTCTTCGGCACCAGCAGATCTTTTTCCTGCCCCCAGGCCATAAAGGAACCAGACTCAGTATTTGCCACCACCCGTAATTTGGCAAACTGCCCAACTTCGGCAAAGGGTTTTCTGGTGGTAGCGCGCAACTGATCTTCACGATCCGTATACACAAAAACCGCAATGGCATCACCGATCTTACTGTTCCCAGGAACATCCTTTTTCAACAGCAGAATATCTCCCAGTTCTCCGCCATCAAGGTGGACCCCGTAGGGCTGTATATTTTTGATCGTTAATGTGTTTATTCTGCCAATCTCTGCCATTGTCATTCCTTTATAGTGGGTGTCCCGTTCGCGATGCGGCATCCATCTTTCAGCTCATCCTACCTTGTTTGAATCCAAGGGGCGCTTCTCATCATGTTCATCAGGTACGACTATAACCTATTCCCAGCCGTTATGGATGGCCAATGTTTTTTATTGAACGTCTGGGGAGGCGTGGTACATAGGAAGACGTCCATGATTTAATCATCTAAAATAAGTGAGGCGCTGTAAGCCATGACCGAAATAATCCCGCAAGATATCCAACAGGATCTGGAAAAGGCTGCCCTCTTGCACCAAAGGACCTCTGCTGATTACCAGAAATGTCTGGAATTTAACAAATTGATGGCAGATATTCTCGCCCGGCTGGAAGATGCCGGCTGTTCGAGAACGGCCGACCGGGTTATGTCCATCCTCCTCGACTGCAATCCCCGGGAAGGGGCACACTGCGACCACTCCACCCGCATTGGCGACAAAATGCAGAAGTTCTAAATGGGTCATCTCACAAGGGGCATCACAACCAGCAGTAGCCCCTCAGCGCCTGCAGTTCTTTAACCCCGCTGCCGATTCCTTTTCAAGCAGACCGAGCAACTCAGGGGAATTAAATAACTTCTCACAGAGTTCACATTTCCGGTACTGAACAATTTCCCGCGCCGTAAAACCGGCAAAAGAGGCCAGCGTACTTATCCCCACGGTGCGGATGTAGTTATACAATGGATTTGTCTCACTCCGGTTAAACAGCGCGTCAAGGGATGATTCCCCAGCATTCCCAAGGTGGAAGAAATTGGTCCTGCTGAAATGGCTGCCGGCATCACAGCAGGCAAACAGATCCAGATTCGGCGCCAGATAGGGATTCATAGGGCAGCAGTTCGCTTGATAATCGGTCCGCAGCGGTAGACGCTCAAACCCCTTGGCCCGCCCGGAAAAGATGACCGGTTCAGGAAAGAACCGCAGCTTGTGATCACGGAGAAACTGTTCATACTCATCATCCGCTGCAGAGAAATCCGTTACAAATGAGATGAAATAATCCAACCCGTTGCGCTGACAGCTCTCGGCACCATTGACGATATTCTGGCGCAACACATTTTTCTGATGCCACCGACTATAGCTCAGACGCAGTTGTGACAATCCCATCTGTTTCAGGAAGACGATGATATTGTCAGCACGATCCGGGGTTTTGGCCCAGAAACTATTGGTGACCACCCGGGTGTAGAGACCAAGCTCATGACATAAGGCAACCAGTTCACCCATATCATCCAGATAGATCAGCGGCTCACCCGCAGTGAAACTTATGCCCTGCACCCGGGCCTCTGCCATCTCAGCTATAAGTTCTTTGGCCTGGCCAAGCTCCATCTTCTCCGGTTCACCACCATCAGCGGCAACACAGTGATCACATTTTATATTACAGCGGGTTGAATAGCCAAAGGCCAGTGTTCTCATCATACTATGACTCAACAGTCAACACCTCAGCCCGAGATCCGTCACCGGTCCAGAGAGTCACCGTTCCTTAAGTTCAAAAAAATCCATTTGCGCCTGTTCAGGTTGAACAACACACGATTATGGATAAAAAAGAGAACCCAAACATAAATCATGACTCCTTGCTTCCATTTTCAGCTCTATGCTATACTTTTTTTATGCAGAAGAATGCGGCATCATCAACCTGAGGAGGTCCAGCCATGCCAACCCATCATTTTCTCCTGGCTGTGGACGACACACCAGCATCACAGCGGGAACTGCAGTATGTTGCGGATATGCTGCAAAACAGGGAGGATATTACCCTCTACCTCCTGCACGTTTTCCCCGATCCCCCGCCTGATTATTA
>JAQIBE010000145.1 GCA_027859235.1 Desulfobulbaceae bacterium | reverse complement strand
TTAGTGGATCGTTACTTCATATTTCTGCTTAAGTTCGGAGAGTAATGTTTCTACACATATTCTGTTTTTTTCTTCCACCAGCTGCATGCGAATATTTTCCTTCTCTTCTGCAAAGGGAGAAATTCCAGCCTCTTTGCGCTCAGTGACCTTAATTAAATGGAGCCCGATGGATGTTTTCACAGGACCGGAAACTTCGCCAATTGGTCCATTAAAGGCCACGTCTTCAAAAGGTTGTTCAATCTCCCCCCTACCGAAGAAACCAACATCTCCGCCTATCACTTTGGTGCGGGTATCATCGGAGTATTGTTGTGCCATAAGTTCAAAGGGTTCTCCTGCCTTTAATTTGGCCTGAACCTCTGCGACTCTTTTGTTGGCAAGCTCAACCTCTGCACCATCGTTGAAGTCCTTGATGTGAATGAGGATGTGTTGAACCCGTGCCTTTTCCGCTATGGGATACTCGCTTTTATGGCTGTTATAATAGTCTTCAATCTCTTTATCACTCACCGTGGTTTGAGCGACCTGGCTTTCAATGAGCTCCTGGACCATGACGCGATCACGAATTTCTTTAATCTTGCGTTTGGCAGTCTCTTTTTCGCCGAAACCTTTTGCATCAGCTTCCTGGGCTAAGATAGAGTAATCGGCCCATTTACTTAACATTTCAGTTCGAAGTTCAGGCTGTGCATCCAGCATCTGTTTGAGTTCAGGGGGCATCCCGACAAGGATCTCATCAAACTCGGACTGAGTGAGGGTGGCATTGCCTGCTGTAACGAGAACTTTATTCATGTCGCTTGCATAGCTGAAGCTTGCTGTTAAAAGAAACAGACTACAAAGTGTTGAAATGATAGTTTTGTTGCGCATGTACGTATGCTCCTGATAGTTGAGTTGATAACGAGGGAATTTGCCCTCTCTGTATAATTGGAATAAGCAGTTGTAAAAAATAACATGGCCAACGAGATGTCCATAGCTGCAGGGGCCCCGGAAAGAAATTGCTCCAACGGAGTCTGCGCTTACCCGGGGTCTACGCTTACCTGGTCAACATTCTTAGCGGCCCCTAATCAGCCGCGAATAATACAGGTTCCCTTATGCAGCCCCGACGGGGCCGTTGTATTCGGTAAAATCATGGACCGCGGGCCAACAACTGTTCCTGGGTTGGTTACACTGTTGCAACCTGTCTGCACGTTGTCCGCCAAAATGGCGCCAAATTTACGCAACCCTGAATCCACAAGACCCTCCGGGGTTTTAACTGAGACATTACCCGGGGTGAATTTTAAATTCGCAAGCTTTGTTCCTGCGCCAAGGTTGGCGTTTGTGCCAAGGATTGAGTCGCCCACATAGGCGAAATGACCCGCCTTGGCGTCATTCAAAAAAATTGAATGTTTCACTTCGCTGACATGACCAATGACACATTGTTTGCCAAAGAGACAATATCCCCGGATATAAGCCCCCTGGCGGACAACACATCGGTCATCAATCACCGTTGGTGACGAAATCATAACACCGGGTTCAATGAGTACCCCTTTGCCTATGGAAATTTGCTGACCCATGAAAACGGATCCTGCCATAATCACAGAGGCTCCAGCAAGGGGTTGTCCGTCCTTTGTAACCAGGAGTTGTCCCTTGGGGGCATCTCCAAAAACGATATCAACCTCATCACCTGTGTAGGTTGTATTATTATGGATGACAACGGTCTTGGTTAAAGGTTCACCGTTTTTAGGAAAAATATCAGAATAATCCGGGTAGGTGAAATTATTGAGGTATGACTTCAGGTTATGCAGTCCCGACCAGACAGGTTTGTCGGCTGAGAAAATTGCTGCAAAGGTGAAATCGTCTAAATCAAAAAAAGAGGCAGAGGAGAGCATAGTTCAAATGGCTAGAGTTGTGAGATTGTTCTTCTTAAAAGAAAAGATGTATCATGGTGTAAAAAAATGAAATCTTCAAGAAGTTTATAGGGGCTAGGGTAAAAAAGGGGTACGCCTTGACTTCATATAAACCAGTGTTTACCGTAATCTGACTTTCCCTCAGCGGGAAATGATAAAAAAAACAATAATGAACATTTGGCAATACGGATTAAATAAAGTCCGAACATACATAACAACGGAGGTTTTTGGTGGATATAAGCGACCCTCTTGCAGCAGGAATTGGTGATATGGTTGATATTGAAGAGCAAGATATCCCAAAAGTAATTCCTGTCATGGCAGTCCGAGATATTGTTGTCTTTAATTATATGATTATTCCCCTCTTTGTCGGGCGTAACGCTTCTGTTGAGGCGGTCCAGGAGGCCCTGTCTGAGGATAAACTTCTCATGCTGGTGACCCAGAAGGATTCTTCTGTGGATGAGCCTGGTCCAGATGATATTTTTAAGATCGGCATGGTCTGTATGATCATGCGGACCTTGAAGCTCCCTGACGGCCGCCTCAAGGTCCTGGTTCAGGCGGTGCAAAAGGCTGAGATTCAGGAGTATGTGGAAACGGAACCGTTTTTAAAGGCAGCGATTGAACTCATTGAAACGCCTGAGGAACAGGAGATAACGGTTGAGGTTGAGGCCTTAATGCGCAATGTCTGTGATCAAACGGAAAAAATTCTTTCGATTAAAGGGGTGTTGTCCTCCGAGTTACAGGCCATCCTCAATGGTATTGAGGAGCCTGGCCGTCTTGCAGATCTGGTGGTGTCAAATCTGCGACTGAAAACAGCAGAGTCGCAGTCTGTACTGGAGACCCATGATTCGGTTAAACGTTTGCATAAGGTGCTTGAGTATCTGAATAAGGAGCTTGAAGTCTCCACCATGCAGGCCAAGATACAGTCTGAGGCCAAGGAAGAAATGGGGAGGACCCAGCGGGAATATTATCTGCGTGAGCAGATTATGGCCCTGAAAAAAGAGCTGGGTGAATTTGACGAAAAATCGGAAGAAATTGAAGAGTTACGGGATCGTTTCAAAAGGGCACGGATGCCTTCCACGGTTAAGAAAGAGGGAGAGAAGCAGCTGGGCCGCCTAGAAATGATGCACCCGGATGGCTCCGAGGCCAACACCATCCGGACCTATCTGGACTGGCTGCTGGATGTGCCGTGGCGTAAAACCACCAAGGATCATCTTGATTTGAAAATAGCCAAAGAAATTCTTGATGAAGATCATTACGGTCTTGATGAGGTTAAAGAACGTATCCTCGAATATCTTGCGGTGCGGAAGTTGAATAAAAACTCCAAGGGAACGATTCTTTGTTTTGTTGGTCCTCCAGGTGTCGGCAAGACGTCTTTGGGGCGTTCCATTGCCCGGGCCATGGGGCGCAAGTTCTTCCGGTTTTCCCTGGGGGGCATGCGTGATGAGGCGGAAATCCGTGGACATCGGCGCACCTATGTAGGCGCCATGCCTGGTCGTGTTATTCAGGGGCTGAAAACGGTTCAGTCTGCCAATCCTGTTTTTATGTTGGATGAGATTGATAAGGTGGGGGCTGATTATCGGGGTGATCCTTCCTCAGCACTCCTTGAGGTTCTTGATCCTGAACAGAATTCAGAGTTTTCCGATCACTATCTGAATCTGCCCTATGATCTGTCAAGGGTGATGTTTGTCACCACGGCAAATATGGCCGATACGATTCCTGGTCCCCTCATGGACAGGATGGAGTTGATTACCCTGTCGGGATACACCCTGGAGGAAAAGCTGGAGATTGCCAAACGGTATCTCTTGCCCCGTCAGTTCAAAGAAAATGGTATTGAGGAAAAGTATCTCAAGATTGATGATGAGACCATCGGTCTCATTATTTCCCATTATACGCGGGAGGCCGGCCTCAGGAATCTTGAGCGTGAGATTGGCAAGGTTTTCCGGAAGGTTGCCCGGCGTATTGCTGAAGGGGGTAAAGGCCCATATGTCATTTCCAAACGTACGCTCAGCAAGTATCTCGGCCCCTTTAAGGTGATTCCTGAAGCGGATGAAGAAGGTATCCGTCTGCCGGGAATGGCCACCGGACTTGCCTGGACAGAGGTTGGCGGTGAAATTCTGACCATTGAAATATCACTCCTTGCCGGCAAGGGTGGTTTGACTCTCACTGGCCAGCTTGGCGATGTTATGAAGGAATCGGCCCAGGCGGCGCTCACCGTATGTCGGGAGAAGTTGCCGAAACTGAAGCTCAAGGCTGATTATTTTGAGACTAAGGATCTCCATATCCATGTTCCGGCCGGAGCTATTCCCAAGGATGGTCCTTCCGCAGGGATAACCATGGCTGTGGCCCTGTACTCCGCCATGACAGGTAAGACGATGAAGAGGGGTCTGGCAATGACAGGAGAAATTACCCTGCGCGGTCGTGTTCTGCCCATTGGCGGTTTAAAGGAAAAGGCATTAGCAGCGCTGCGTGCCAATATTACGACTATTATTATTCCTGAGCAGAATAAGATGGATCTTGTTGAGATTCCGGAAGATTTACGAGCGAAACTCACCTTTATCCCTGTGAAGAATATTGATCAGGTCTTTCGGAAGGCGTTTGATTAATGGCGGGTTCTGGGGTAGTTACGGGGTGCTATGACAACACCTGAACCGGAAATAGATTTTTCCCTGTGGGGAAAGAAAATGGCCTGGATACTAATCCCGGCCATTCTCTTTTTGACACCCCTGTACTGGCTTTTTTCATATGGGGCTGTTCATGGTCCCGGCCCGGAGGAGGGGGGAGACTCCGTTCATGTCACCATTCCTGCCGGCGCAGGTTTTTCGGATATCTATACATCTCTTGTGGATAGCGAGGTGGTGTACGATGATGTACGTTTTCGTCTGCTCGCCAGTTGGGCGGGGATCTCCAAGCGTTTAAAAGCTGGCAGTTATACCTTTACAAGGCCTGTTACTCCCCACGATGTCCTGGTACATCTTGAGCGGGGCAGCTCTGTTCTTTACCCCGTGACCTTGCGTGAGGGGTTATCTCTCTATGAAATAGCAGATGAGCTTCAGCGCCAAGGGTGGAGAGGGGATGATGATATTGTTGCCCTCTGTCTGGATCGTGAGTTTGTCGCCTCTCTGGGTATTTCTGGACCGTCCCTTGAAGGATATTTATTTCCGGACACCTATTTCCTGTCACGCTCTCAATCTGGACGCTCTGTATTAAAGATGATGGTGGATCGATTCTTTCAGGTGTGGACTGAACTTGAAACTCAGTATGGAGACAGTGATGCCCCTGGTGGGAAGATGAAACTCAGCCAGCATGAGCTTGTGACGCTCGCCTCCATCGTTGAAAAAGAAACAGGACTGGCTGAGGAACGGCCCCAGATTGCCGGGGTCTTTTATAATCGTTTGCAGAAGAGGATGCGTTTGCAGGCTGATCCCACAGTTATCTATGGTGTGGAGGCGTTTGACGGTAATCTCACCAAGCGTGATCTGCGTACCCCCTCAGCATATAATACCTATCTCTTCTCCGGTCTTCCGCCAGGTCCCATTGCCAATCCCGGAAAAGAGGCCTTGCGGGCAGTTTTTGCGCCTCTTGCCGGCGAGTGGCTCTATTTTGTTGCCAGGGGAGACGGCAGTCATCAATTCTCGAATAATCTCAAGGATCATAGTCGAGCGGTGTATGAATTTCAGAAGAAGGGGAGACAGTGATAAATTGTCATCTCTTTTTCTTGTTTCTACCTCTATACCCTTAGGGGCCGTTAAGAATGTTGACCAGGTAAGGTAAAATGAGAAGGCTGATTCTCTCAACGAGCTATGATATACATCATGCTCAACGATAAACGCAGTCATTATGCTGCAAAAAAAGGAGAA
>JAQIBE010000033.1 GCA_027859235.1 Desulfobulbaceae bacterium | reverse complement strand
CGCTTCAGGCGGGCCGTTGATTTTTTAATGGCTGTGGCATCATAAATGTCACTTTCGTCCAAGGCCATTTCCCGACGAATGATCTTGTCCCGGGTTCGATTATTACCTTTAACCGTAATACGGTTTATATAGACCAACTCACCTTTACTGATATGGTAATGAACATCCACCCGTTTATTGAGGTCATCTTTTTTGGTGTCAGGACTGATATCAGCAAAGGCATACCCCTTTGACGCATAGAGATCAGTGATGGCCAGGGTGTCACTGCGAAGTACATTACGTGTGTAATATTTTTCATTACCAAGTGTTGTCAAATCAAGAAGTTGCTCTGCAGGTTGAATCAAATCGCCTGTAACTGTAATAACACCGACCCTGTAGCGATCACCTTCGTTGATTTCAAAAGTTACATAGAGCCATTCATCTTTCATCTCGATGATGGGCTCACCAATTTTGACATCTACAAAACCATGGTTTTGATAAAATGCACCAATTCGATTCGCATCTTCCTGGACAAAATCTCTCTTCAAGACGCCTGAGTCATTAAACCAGGACAACCAGTTTTTCTCGGTGGAGACCATGCCTTCAAGGAGTTCCTTGTCTTTGAAGGTTGTATTGCCGAGAAAAATAATGTCTTTAATATAGACCTTTGATCCTTCTTTAATGGCGTACTCAACCGCTACATAATCCTTTTTAGGATATGTAATCTTTGTTTGAACTTGGGTGTCGTAATATCCCTTTGCCTTGTACAGCTGACGGATATAACTTTCAGATTTATTGACCTGGTTTGGGTTGTAGATCGTATTGTGGTTGACTGTGAGTACTTCACGGATATCATCTTCCTTGATGTTGACATTGCCTGTTATGGATACAGAGCCAATGATCTCTTTTTCTTTGACAATGAAGGTGATGTCCTTTCCCTTGTCACTGCCGTGAATATCCACTGATACATCGTCAAAATAACCCATCTTGAATATATCTTTAAGATCTTGACGGACACGGGCGGGGTCATATCGATCCCCGGAACGGTTTTCAATCTTACGCAGGATGGCACCGCTGTCGATCCTGGTGTTCCCTGCAATTTTAACAGATGATATGCGAAATAATCGCCCTGTATAAGAGGTGATATCTGCCACTAAATCATCGAGGGTGGATGATATTTTTGTAACTTCTGCATCGCCGAATATAGCATGTTTTGCTGTAGCATCGAGAAGGTCAAAGACAATCAGATCAATGGAGATCGTGTCACCAAGAATTGTTGCACTGCCTGTCACAATATAATCAATTCCTTCAGGACGCGGAATTGTCGTGATCTGCTGGTACGTCGGCGGCCAATTTTTACTATAATCAAGCTGTGTTTCGGCAATGGATCTGGTCAGCGGACTTTGATTATGACTTTTTGCTGCACGTGCATATGAGTCATCTATCTCAGTGGTGAGAGTGGCCCCTTGAAGACTGGTAATTTTTAAAGGGAGGAAGAGCGTGTTTGTTTTTGCCTGGGCAGCAAAAACATGGGCTGAGAATCCCAGTGTGAAAACACAGAGACAGATTGTAAATAGGTGGTGTGGTCGTATGGCAGGCATAGTTATGAATTTCTAATCCGTGCAAGGGTTAATCTCGTTTAATTAGGATGCTGGAAAGTAAGGCAATGTAGCCAATAACTGCATAATTGTCATGGTAAAAATAGTGAAATAATCTCTCAAGTAAAAGCGGAGAAGGTGTTGCCCCTGTGGACTCTAAATGGTGGTGATAACTAAAATGGTGATTCAACTAAAATGCCGTCTTTTAGAGTGAGGCAACGATCCATCTTTTCTGCCAGATGATGGTTGTGGGTAACCATTACAGTGGTGAGGTTAAATTCATGGTTGATTTCACGGATAAGATCAAAAACGAGATCCCCTGTCTGCGGATCTAGATTGCCAGTGGGTTCATCGGCAAGGAGGATGGATGGCTGCATGATAAGGGCCCTGGCCAAGGCAACTCGCTGCTGTTCTCCTCCGGACAGCTCTGTTATGGGTTGCGTGAGTTGTCTGGAGAGACCTACTTTGCCCAGAAGTTCAGTGGCTTCTTTTTTTAACTGCGTATAAGGGACACCGCTGATAAGCCCTGGCATCATGGTGTTTTCCAGGGCGGTAAATTCGGGGAGGAGATGGTGAAACTGAAAAACAAAACCAATTTCCTTATTACGAAAATCAGACTGTTTTTTCTCATTTGTCATTTTAATGGGAGTGGAATTAAGGCTTAATGAGCCATTATCCGGTGATGATAAGCCGCCTAACACCTGGAGAAGGGTTGTTTTCCCTGTTCCTGATTCCCCTATGATGGCCACCATCTCACCGGTGTAAATGGTGACGTCCATGTTATCCAGGACGGTGATTTCATCATGTCCGCTTTGAAACTTTTTTGTAACTTCTCTCGCTACAAGTAGTGGCTGTTGCATTTTTAAGACCTCAGTGCCTTGGCCGGTTCAATTTGTGAACCCTTCCATGCCGGATAGATTGTTGCAAGGAGGGTAATGAGCACGGCTGAAAGACCGATGAGGGTAATATCCAGGGGGAGTATCTTGATGGGCAGGGTGGTCATGGGGTAGACATTGCCGGGAAGTTCAATGAGCTTATAGCGCTTCAGTATTTCACAGATACTGAGGCCGCCAATGAGACCTATAATGGTCCCTGTCAAGCCTATGATTAGTCCTTCAAACATGAAGATCCGTAAAATCTGCGGTCGGTTCGCCCCCATGGCTTTCAGGATTGCAATGTCACGGGTTTTGTCGATAACCACCATGATGAGTGTTGAGACAATATTAAAGGCAGCCACAAGGACGATAAGGATCAAGATGACAAACATGGCTGTTTTCTCAAGTTTCAGGGCCGAGAAAAGATTATGGTTCATGCTCATCCAATCTTTGACAATAAAGAGATTCCCCAACGTGTTTCGAAGATCTTCAGCAATAATGCCGGCCCGGTCTATATTGGCCACGGTAACTTCCAAACCATGGACCGCACCCTGGGTTTGGAAGAACTTCTGGGCCGTCTGCAGGGGGATATAAACCAGCGACGAGTCGTATTCAAACATCCCTGTTTCAAAAATACCTGTAACTTCGAGGGTTTTAATTTTAGGGAGGATGCCAATGGGGCTTAAGGTCCCTGAGGGTGAGAGGAGTCTGAGCCGATCACCCATGTGCACGCGAAGTTGCTTTGCCAGTTGGATGCCAATGATAATTCCCGGCGGCTGGTTGGCTGTGTCTGCAAGTTCAAGGGACGACAGGGTGCCTGCCGTAAGCTGATCTGGCAGGGACAGCACCTGTGCAGCGCTTTCAGGGTCAATACCCCGGACCACGCAGCCGGATCCTCCCTGACCTGTGGTGATCATGGCTTGACCATAGATATAGGGCATAACCCCTGTGACCTCTTTATGGCCCTTTATCTTTTGCTGAATATCGTCAGCGTCGTGCAGGGAGCCGCCAAACTGCTGCACCACGATGTGGGCGTTGACCCCGAGAATTTTATCGCGGAACTCTTCACCAAAACCAGTCATGACGGCAATAACAACGATAAGGGCGGTTACCCCAACAGCAACACCGGTAACAGATATTATAGAAATAAGAGAGATAAAACCCTGTTTCTTGGTGGCTTTAAGGTAGCGTAGGCAGACAAAGAGTTCGAAGTTCATATAGCTCGTTGTTGAGGTTGATGAGATGGGCAGCCGGGAGGTGATTAAAGACGTCGAATAAGAGGCTGTCTTTAAAGCCAGGGGTGTCGACGTGACAGGCTAAACCGTCTAGACGCTACTTCTTTGTTTCAGGTCGCATATGGGGAAACAAAATGACATCGCGAATTGAGGCCGAATTGGTCAGGAGCATGGCCAACCGATCGATGCCGATGCCTTCTCCCGCAGCCGGCGGCATGCCGTATTCCAGGGCGCGAATGAAATCATAATCAACCTCTGGAAAGATCTCCTCATCTTCACCGCGATGTTCCACCTGCTGTTCGAGACGATATCTTTGATCGATGGGGTCATTTAATTCACTGAAGGCATTGGCAAGTTCACGCCCTGTAACAAATAATTCAAAACGGTCGGCAACGGTTGGATCGTCGTCGTTACACCTCGCAAGGGGGGACACCTCAGTAGGATAGGCGGTAATGAAGGTGGGGTTAATGAGTTTTTCTTCAACAAATTGGTCGAAAATCTCCATCTTCGCCTTACCGGGGCCGGCCTTAGCGTCAAGTTCAATATGGTTTTCTTTGGCAAAGGCAATAATCTTTTCAGGGTCATCGAGAATCTCTTGTTTAATGCCGGCAATTTCAACAAGGGCCTCATCCATGGTGTAACGTTTCCACGGCGGGGTGAGGTCAACCTCCTGCCCTTCAAATTCAATAACCATGGTATTATTTATTTCCATGGAAAGAGCTGAAATCATGTCTTCTGTTAGCTCCATGAGTTCTTCATAGGTTGCATAGGCCTGATAGAATTCAAGCATGGTGAATTCCGGGTTGTGACGGGTGGACAACCCTTCATTGCGAAAGTTACGATTAATCTCAAATACACGATCAAAACCGCCGACCAGGAGGCGTTTCAAATACAGCTCCGGGGCAACGCGGAGATATAAATCCATATCCAGGGCATTGTGATGGGTCTGGAAGGGTTTGGCTGTAGCCCCGCCGGAAATCGGATGCATCATGGGAGTTTCCACTTCCATGTAGTCACGCTCTTCAAGATATTCGCGAATGAACCGGATGATTTGCCCCCGTTTCTTGAAAACGTCACGAACCTCAGGATTCACCATGAGATCCAGATAGCGCTGGCGGTAACGGACCTCCACGTCTTTGAGGCCCTGATGTTTTTCAGGCAGAGGGCGGAGTGATTTGGTGATATGTTTAAATGTGGAAATCTTCAGGGTTGGTTCGCCTTTCTGGGTGCGAAAGAGCGTGCCTTTACAACCGATAAAATCGCCAATATCCAGTTTGTTAAAGATGTTGAACAGATCTTCACCAACATCATTCTTTCGGATGTAGACTTGTCCGCGACCGGAACTGTCCTGCAGGGTCATAAACGCAGCCTTGCCAAAGCTGCGCATAAGCATGATCCGCCCGGCAATGGTCTTTTCCCCTGCACTTAAGGCAAAGTCAGGGTCTTCTGCGGCTTCAGGGGGTAGGATGTCCGCGATACCATGCAGAGGCTTAAAGGTGTTTGAGTAGAGATCAACGCCAAGGTCTGCCATTTCCTGAGCTTTATCACGGCGTTGTTGTAAAATTTCGTTTAAATCTTCCATTGTGCATTCTCAATCTATTAACAGTAGAATCCCATAAGAAGAATAATATCCCCTATGAGCTCGGCGTTTTTTTATGAATTATTTACAGATACTCTGCCTGTAAAGCCTTGGACACATCCTGTGTCATTTCAAGGACCTTAAGTGCAGCTTCGATTGATAATGAGCCTGTGCCGCAGCTCGGGGTGATTAATGTCTGGCGCAATATCCTGGCGTAGTCCCATGTGTCATTACAGAGCAGACCTGCCTGCTCCTTCCACATTGCTGTGAGGGACTGGGATGATTCCTGCATGATGTCTTCTTCATTGCCGGTGGGAACAATACCCCAGGCAATGATGCCGCCACGCTGGAGGAATCGATAAATATCGTCTTTACATATTATAAACTTATCGAAAAAACTGTAGGCATCAAAATTGATAATATCGTAATCCAGGGAAAGGATCAGAGGCCAGTCAGAGTTTGCACAGATATGCACACCGGCAATGCCACCGGCGCTTTGAATGGCTGAAATAATTTCGCTCTGATCGAGTTTAATGTCTTCTTTAGAAATGGAAATAAAGGCTGAAGAACCGAGTCCTGCAAGGGCGGGTTCATCCATAAATAATATTACATTATCATGGATTTGTTTCAAAAAATGCACCTGCCAGGCGGCCTTCATCGCCAGCCCCTTATGGATAATTTCCCGTAAGGTCGGGTCATAATAACAGGCCCGATTTTCTTGGTCGGTGATTCCGGTGAGCAGGGTGAACGGTCCTGTAAGCTGTCCTTTAACCGCAGACATGGTTGCAGGGACGGCTTTATCTTTTAAGGCGTATAACCCTTTACCGTTTTCTGTTGATACCTTGAAACGTGAGTCAAGGATTGCACCGGCATCTTCTTCCAGTTGCAGATAATCCTCAAAAAAGGCGAGGGTCTCATCTGCGAAATTAACTTTTTCGGTGTTGAAAATAGTTTTCTCACCATCTTTATCAAGACCTGGAAAACCTTCCAGAAACTGCACAAGCATTCCCTCCTGCGCAATACCCGGCAGTTGGGGCCAAAGGGGAATAGTGGGCGTGTATTTGAAAATTAAGTCCAAGGCGTCATGATGACTCTGTAGGGGGATGGAACCAATAAGTGTTGGTTGACCGTTTGCTATGAATTCTGAGGCAGACATGGGACATCCTGATAGGTGTTGACGGTAATAATAAGTTGCTAGTAGTTAGTCAGTCTCCCTGAGGTTGTCAATTAAAAGTTAAGAGTCAAAGGGGGTTCGGGAGAGTTACGAAAAATGATGTTTTCCCCTTTTTTCTTCTAAAAGTGGAGAAAAAATGAGGGCGCAACCTTGACTGTTATCCTAAAGTTGATTAATTTCTTTGGCCTTGCGAGAGTGGCGGAATTGGTAGACGCACTGGTCTTAGGAACCAGCGCCTTACGGTGTGGGGGTTCGACTCCCCCCTTTCGCACCATTTGTTCATATTAATGAAGGCTCTCAGGGCCTTCATTTTTTCTGTTACCTGGGCAGCTGTCAGGTATAAATAAATTATAAAGGTATTCAAACAATGCAGGTTAGTGTCAAAGAAACTGTTGGTCTTGGCCGAAGTATTTCTGTTGTAGTCGATGAGAAAGACGTTCAGAAGCGTCTCAACAAGGCATACAATAAGCTTAATAACGATGTTTCCATGAAAGGCTTTCGTAAGGGCAAGGTGCCCCGCAAGATTTTAGAACAGACTTATGGTGAGCAGGTTCATAATGAGGTTGCGGATGAGCTTGTTCAGGAAACCTATTTCGACGCCCTGGAAGAGACCAAGCTTGAAGCCGTGGTTCATCCGGATGTGCGTGAGTTTAAATACGAAGATGACGGCTCTTTTTCTTATACGGCTGAAATTGACGTGAAGCCTGATTTTGAACTTGATGAATATAAAGGTCTTGAAATTGAAATGCCTGCTATCGTTATTTCTGATGCAGACATTGATGCAAAACTTGCAGAGATGCGGCGTGAGCATGCCATGCTCGGTACCGTGGAAGATCGCCCTTCAGCAATGGACGATGTTGTTTCCATTGATTTTACTGCCGAGAAGGATGGGCAGCTCATGGATAACGTTAAGGGTACCGGCTACTCTGTAGACATCGGCTCAGGCCGTAACGGAATCGAGTTTGAAGAGCAGATTGTCGGCCTTAGTGTCGGTGAAGAAGCCACCCGGACGATTGAATTTCCTGTGGATTTCGGCAATCAGCTTCTTGCCGGCAATGTGATTGCCTTTAATATAAAGGTTAATGATATTAAAGGCCGTACCTTTGCTGACCTTGATGATGACTTTGCTCAGGAGATTTCTGCTGATTTCAAGACGTTGGATGATCTCAAGGCGGACATTAAAAAGAACTTTGAAGTGGAGCGTGAAAAGGCTCGGCGCGGCGATTTAGTTGATGTTATTATGCTGAAGCTCCTTGATAATCATGATTTTGATATTCCCCAGCGTCTGGTTGCCCACGAGGTAAGCCAGCATATCAAGCAGCTTGAAGATTCTCTGGATAAGCAGGAGATGACTCTGGAAACAGCAGGTCTCAGCCGTGAAAAGTTGATTGAAGATTATAAGGGTGACGCCACCAAGCGTGTTAAGGGCGATTTCATCTTAAAGAAGATTGCTGAAGTGGAAGGCATCAAGGTTGAAGATACCGATGTTACCGCTGGTTTTCAGCGCATTGCTGACCAGTACTCCATGACCGTTGATGATGTGAAGAAATATTTTGGCCGTCGTGAAGATCTTCTGCCCTTCATGCATGAAATTCTGAATGAGAAAATTGTTGAATTTCTCAGTAAGGAATCTTCGATAAAATATGTCGAGGCAGCGGATAGCAAGGCGTAATTCAAGACTAAAGAACAGAAATATGTAAGTCCGTCACCCCGACTGAAGTTCTTCAAGGACATGAAGAATTTCAGTCGATGACTTACCAATTAGGAGATGGCGTATGAGTCTTATCCCCATGGTTGTCGAGCAGTCCCCCCGGGGGGAACGTGCCTATGATATCTATTCACGCTTACTGAAGGAACGGATTATTTTCCTTGGTACTCAAGTTAATGATGATGTTGCCAATGTCATTATTGCCCAGCTCCTCTTTCTGGAAGCAGATGATCCGGATAAGGATATTACCTTTTATATCAACTCCCCTGGCGGGTCTGTTACGGCAGGGCTGGCGATCTACGACACCATGCAATATATCAAATGTGATATTGCCACATTATGTATGGGGCAGGCGGCTTCCATGGGTGCCTTTCTCCTTGCTGCCGGAACAAATGGTAAACGGCATTCCTTACCGAATTCCCGCATCATGATCCATCAGCCCATGGGTGGTTTCCAGGGGCAGGCCTCTGACATTGATATTCATGCCAGGGAAATTCTGCGGCTGCGGGAAGATCTGAATAAGATGCTTGCCAAGGCAACAGGCCAGACATTAAAGAAAATAGCGAAAGATACCGATCGTGATTATTATATGAGTTCAGTTGAAGCAAAGAAATATGGTCTTATTGACAAGGTGCTGAATCACCGCGAAGATATTAAGGAAGATTAATTATGGCAGGTACAACCCCTGACGATCCAGAAGTGTTATGCTCCTTCTGCGGGAAAACCCAAGAAGATGTGAAGAAGCTCATCGCTGGTCCGAATGTCTATATTTGTGATGAGTGTATCGACCTGTGCAATGATATTGTCAAGGAAGAGCTGAAGAGCATTGTTGAAAGCGAGACCGAGTCGCCGAGTCTGAAACCTCGGGAGATTAAGGACCATCTTGATGAATATATCATTGCTCAAGATCAAGCTAAAAAAATCCTCTCTGTAGCGGTGCATAATCATTATAAAAGGGTAGAGGCCAATTATAACAGCAAGACGGATGGGGTTGAACTGCAGAAGTCCAATATTATCCTGATCGGGCCAACCGGATCTGGCAAGACCCTTGTGGCGCAGACCCTGGCGAAGGTGCTTAATGTTCCTTTTTCCCTGGCCGATGCCACGACCCTCACTGAAGCGGGGTATGTTGGCGAAGATGTCGAGAACATCCTGGTGAATTTGCTCCAGGCCTCTGATTACGATGTTGAACGGGCCCAGCGGGGGATCATCTATATTGATGAGATTGATAAAATTGCCCGTAAATCCGATTCTGCATCCATTACCCGTGATGTTTCAGGTGAAGGTGTTCAGCAGGCCCTGTTGAAGATTATTGAGGGAACCGTGGCCTCGATACCGCCTAAGGGCGGGCGTAAACATCCCCAGCAGGATTATGTGAAGATTGATACAACGAATATCCTCTTTATTGTTGGTGGTGCATTTGTTGGACTGGAGTCCGTGGTGAAGCGTCGCAAGGGTACCAAATCAATTGGTTTTGGGGCCAAGGTGGTGGGCGAGACGAAGAAGACGATGGGTGAAGTGCTGGCCTCGATTCGGCCTGAAGATTTACTCCAGTTCGGTCTTATCCCTGAGTTTGTGGGACGACTGCCTGTTATTGCGACGATGGAAGAGCTTGAAGAGGCTGATCTCATCCGCATCCTTCAGGAGCCCAAGAATGCCTTAACCAAGCAATATCAAAAGCTGTTTGAATTTGATAATATTCGCCTTCGTTTCACTGAAGGGGCCTTAACTGCTATTGCCCAAAAGGCCTTAAAGCGTAAATCCGGAGCCCGTGGCCTTCGTTCTGTTATGGAGAATGCCATGATGGAGGTGATGTATGAGTTGCCTTCAGAGGAAAACGTCAAGGAATGTGTGATTAGTGAGCAGGTTATCTTGAGTGGCGATTATCCCGTTGTCTTGTATGAGAATGAAACGAAGAAAAGTGCTTAAAAAAAATATAAAATAATAGGCTTAAAAAACCACGATGACCCCTGTGTCATCGTGGTTTTTTTGTCTCCTTTTTAAAATATCTATGACATAGGTTAATATGAATCTTATTGACGACATGAATGCGAATCAGGAAGTTGTAACGTATCCAATGATGCCTCTGCGGGATATTGTGTTGTATCCGCACATGGTGGCACCCCTTGTGGTTGGACGGGAAAAGTCTATTGCAGCCCTTGAAAAAGCCATGAAGGAGAAGACCGAGATTTTTTTAGCCACTCAAAAAGACGGCGCCAATGAAGACCCGAAGCAGGATGATGTGTATTCCATGGGGACCATCGGCACGGTGATGCAGCTCCTGCGTCTGCCTGATGGTACGATTAAGGCCCTTGTCGAAGGGCGTCGCCGTGCTGAAGTTATTGAATATGTGGATGTTGGTGATTATCTTTCAGTCATTGTGGAAGAGTATCCTGAAGTTGCAGACAATGATGCTGAGACAGAGGCCTTCCGGCGTGAGACCCTGGCATCTTTCACAGAATATCAGAAAATTAATAAGAAAATCCCAAAGGAAATATTGGTCTCGCTCTCTAAAATTTCAGCGGGGGCAAAATTTATTGATGTCCTTGCCTCCCATCTGCCTTTGAAAACCGAGGCCAAGCATAATCTACTCAAGATCCTGGATGTCAAGGCACGCTTTGCAGAGGTGCTGGCGATCCTTCAGGAGGAAAGTGAGATTGCGAACCTTGAACAATCAATTCGTAAACAGGTGAAGACGAAAATTGATAAAATCCAGAGGGATTATTACCTTAATGAACAGGTGAAGGTCATTCATAAGGAGATGGGCAGGGAGGATGAAGCCTCTTCTGAAATTGCTGAACTTGCCGCAGCGGTTCAGGCCAAAAAACTTCCTAAAGAGGCACGGGAGAAGGCGGATAAAGAGCTCAAAAAACTAAAGCAGATGTCACCCATGTCGGCTGAAGCGACGGTGGTTCGTAATTATATTGATGCAATCTTATCGCTGCCTTGGGCGAAAAAGACGCGGGGTAATATTAAGATTGATAAGGCCGAAGCGATTCTTAATGAAGATCATTATGGACTCAAAGAGCCGAAGGAAAGAATTCTTGAATATCTTGCCGTCCAGGCCCAGGTGAAGAAGATTAAGGGACCGATTCTCTGTCTTGTGGGCCCTCCCGGAGTTGGTAAGACCTCTATCTGTCAATCGGTTGCCCGGGCCATGGGCCGGAAATTCACCCGGCAATCCCTTGGCGGGGTGCGTGATGAAGCGGAAATTCGCGGTCACAGGCGGACCTATATCGGTGCCATGCCCGGTAAGATCATTCAGTCCCTGCAGAAGGTAAAGGTGAGTAATCCGGTATTCTGCCTGGATGAAATTGATAAAATGGCCATGGATTTTCGCGGCGATCCCTCTTCAGCACTCCTTGAGGTGTTGGATCCGGAACAGAATTCGACGTTCGTGGATCATTATCTGGATCTTGACTATGATCTCTCTGATATCTTTTTTATCACCACGGCCAACAACCTGTATGCCATACCAGCTCCCCTGCGTGATAGGATGGAGATTATTTCTCTCAGCGGATATACGGAAGAGGACAAGCTGCAGATTGCCAAAAAATATCTGGCTCCGAAACAGTTAAAGGAAAATGGCTTTGAACCGAAAGAAATTTCCCTTGATGAAAAGGCAACCCTTGACATTATACGGCTGTATACAAAGGAGGCTGGAGTGCGTAATCTTGAGCGTACACTTGGCTCGATATGCCGGAAAATTGCCCGGGAAAAACTAAAGAATACGCCGAAGAAGAAATATCGGGTGACCCCTAAGGGCGTCCGGAACTATCTTGGCAATCCTCGGTTTCGGTTCGGTGTGGCTGAGGAGAAAGATCAGATTGGTCTTACCACCGGTCTTGCCTGGACTGAAGTTGGCGGTGAACTCCTGCAGATTGAAACGGTTCTCATGCCGGGCCATGGTAAACTCACTATCACGGGGCAATTGGGCGATGTCATGCAGGAGTCTGCCCGGGCTGCTTTAAGTTATGTGCGGGCCAATTCGCCGCGCCTTGGCTTAGCCAAAGAATTTTATCAAAAACTTGATATTCATGTCCATGTCCCAGAGGGTGCTATTCCCAAGGACGGTCCTTCAGCTGGTGTGACCCTTGCCACGACCATTGTCTCGGCCTTGCTCAGGATCCCGGTGCGGCGTGATCTTGCCATGACAGGGGAAATAACCCTGCGGGGCAGGGTGCTGCCCATTGGCGGGTTGACAGAGAAGCTGCTTGCTGCCCGTCGCGGCAACATCTCAACGGTGCTCATCCCCAAGGAAAATGAAAAGGATCTTGAAAAGATTCCAGCCCGGGTGCTGCAATCCCTGACTGTTATTCCGGTGGAACATGCGGATGAGGTTCTGCAGCACGCCCTGGTGTTACCTGCAGGCCGGATCTTGTTTCAGGATGTACCCTATGAGCCTTTTGGGGCTGAAATGCATAATGGTGTTGAAGTTGATGATCCTGTCACTGCCCATTAATATTATTTTGATTTGCTTTGTTCATGACGGGATACGCTCCCCGGCTGAGGCTTTTTCCTTGATAAAAATTTAATTAAAAAAGGGCTGTTTTTTTCGTTGACGAAGGCCGGCTATCTTGTTAAATATCTCCTCACTTCTGGGGCGATTAGCTCAGCTGGGAGAGCATCGGCCTTACAAGCCGAGGGTCACAGGTTCGAACCCTGTATCGCCCACCAGATTTTTTGTAATAAAGTTTTAGCGTTTGAAAGATATATGGGGGCGTAGTTCAGTTGGTTAGAACGCTTGCCTGTCACGCAAGAGGTCGCCGGTTCGACTCCGGTCGCTCCCGCCATTATATTTTAAGCCCCTTGAGAATTTACTTCTCAAGGGGCTTTTTTTATGATCTGTGGCCATTAAAGTTCCCAACCTTGCCTTGTTTTCTCTCTTTACTCCAAGGTCAATAACAATATATTTAAAGGCGTCAACGCCTTGTTAAAATCAGAGACGCGCACCAGGGGGATAATTGCCAATAAAGCCTCCTGTAAAACGGTGAACCCTGAACCTGGAGCACGAAACCGGGGTTATTGTCGACACCGACTCGTAACGTTCACCGGACGGTTTATTCGACACCGCAATCAAACCGTGTTCTGTTCCCTGTTCAGGACACGTCATCAAGATAACGACCCAATTCTCCTTGAGAATTATAGGGGTACCTGTTACATAATAAGTAATCTTTTCAGATAATCATTGTCGTGTTCAGGCAATCCGGGTGCGGTATTCCTGTACCCCAGTCCATGATTTCAGCTTTTACTAGGCCTGTTTGAGGCTGTTAGCGAGGTGCAGGAGTATGCAGCCGAGTGGACATGGTGAATTGCCGTAGCGTTAGAAGGCATTACGCGAAAACAGGCCTTGGCAACTTAAGCTCTACTTCTAGAGCATGCTAAAAAAAACAGGGGATTGGTGTAAAGCGAATATCCGCTGCTTTACGGCAGTTAATATGGGTACATGACATGTTAGTGGGTGCCAAAAATAATCGTTCTCCATTATTTCCTGTATAAATGGCTCGTCGCTTCGCAGGGGCTGATCTGATCATATGTAGGCCGCCTGCTGGCAGACGAAAAGCCGGGTGAAGCTCGGCAAATGCTCGACCTCAATCAACCTCAAGGTACAATTTATGCTTCGTTCCATGAAAATTTCCCGCTGTGCTGTTGCAGCTTTGACCACATTTATTGCTCTAACACTTATGTCGACCGCTGTATTGGCGGAGACTACGCTTGAGAAGGCACGCAAGTCGGGTTATATCCGCGTGGGTTTTGCCAACGAGTCGCCTTTCTCTTATGCCACATCAAAGGGCAGGCTCACGGGTGAATCTCCTACTGTATTTCGGGAAATCATGAAAAATCTCGGCATCAATGAGGTGGATGGCGTGCTGATTGAATGGGGTTCGCTCATTCCGGGGCTCAAGGCGGGGCGTTTTGATGCAATCGTTGCATCCATGTATGTCACGCCGAAACGTTGCGAGCAGATTATTTTTGCCAACCCTACCTACGGTATCGGCGAAGCCTTTATCGTGAATAAAGGCAACCCGGAGGGCATCAGTAATTTTCACGACGCGGTTACCGGGGACAAGAAAATAGCCCTTGTCGCGGGCACTGTTGAGGTCAGATACGCCAAGCTGGCCGGCATGAAAAGGAAGCAGCGTGTCATTGTTCCTGATTTTGCTTCGGCCGTTGCTGCGGTAAAGGCGGGTCGTGTTTCGGCAGCTGCGCTGACCTCCCTGACGGCGAAGGACCTGGCATCCAAGGATGACGACATAGAACGCGCCGAACCATTCACCTTTAAGCATGACGGCAAGACGTATCGGGGTGAGGGGTCTTTCGCATTTCGTATGGAAGACACTGATCTGCGTGATGCAATCAACAAGGAGCTGGCCAAGTTTATCGGCACGCCAGCGCACCTTGAGATGGTCAAGGAGTTCGGCTTCGACAGTTCCAATCTTCCAGAAAAGACTGCCGCGCAGCATTGCGCCGGCGAATAATCAACCTGTGATCCCGGCCGCCTGAAGACGGACGGGACACGTCAATTTTGGACACCCTTAGTGCAAGAAAAACCAATCCAGCACCGGCTTGTCATTGTCGGTATTCTGAGTCTAATGGCGGGATTCGCCGTGGTGACCTACTCGAGTTTCCGCGAGTTTCTGCCGGAATTGTTGCGCGGCGCGCTGGTCACGATACAGGTGACGCTGGGCGGTGCCATGGTTGCGGTGGCGGCGGCGTTGATTGCTGCCGTTTTCAAAATGTATGGTTCCCTGTTTGGCCGCTGGCTGGCGATTTTCTACATTGAGGTGTTTCGCGGCACCTCTGCACTGGTTCAGCTTTTCTGGATGTTTTTTGTATTGCCTTATTTCGGGATTACGCTGGAGCCGTTTACAGTCGGTGTGTTGGCTCTGGGCTTGAATATCGGGGCTTATGGCGCTGAGGTGATCCGTGGCGCGATCCAGTCGATAGACAAGGGGCAATGGGAGGCGGCCACGGCGCTTAATCTGAGCCGCATGCAGACGTTACGCCGGATTATTCTGCCGCAGGCATTCGTGGTCATGATCCCACCCTGGGGTAATCTGTTTATTGAGCTGCTCAAAGGCACGGCGCTGGTTTCCATGATCACCCTGGGCGATCTCGCATTCAAGGCCCAGCAGCTGAACCAGAACACATTACGTACCGTAGAGATTTTCTCCCTCGTGCTGATTATGTATCTGTGTTTGGCGATGATCATTACCTCGTTGATGCGCGCGCTGGAGCGCCGTGCCAGCAGAGGCCTCGTGCGCGGGAGGGCCAGCTGATGATGTTTGAATGGGACTGGAACTATACGTGGGAGATACTGCCGATTCTGGGAGAGGCTTCGCTGGTCACGCTGCAGGCAACACTACTCGGTTTCGTGCTTGCAGCTGTGCTCGGTCTTGCCTTTGCATTGCTGCGCATGTCGCGGCTGGTCTATATACGCTGGATCACCACAGCCATAATCGAATTTATACGCTCCACCCCGTTACTGATCCAGATATTCTTTCTGTATTACGTGATGCCCGAGTTCGGCCTGACCCTGGATGCGATGACAGCAGGCATACTCGCCCTCGGCGTGCACTATGCCTGCTATTGCTCGGAGGTCTACCGTGCCGGTCTGGATAACGTGCCGAAGGGGCAGTGGGAAGCCGCCATCGCATTGAATCTGTCGCCCTATGCCACGCTCCGGAATGTCATCATTCCGCAGGCCATCCCGCCGGTGGTACCCGCCTTGTCCAACTATCTGGTTGCGCTGTTCAAGGAGACACCACTGCTGTCGGCGATAGCCGTGCTGGAGCTCATGCAGACGGCAAAGATTCTCGCTTCCGAGAGCTTTCAATATACCGAGCCGATCACGCTGGTCGGCCTCTACTTCTTAGTCTTCAGCCTGATTTCAGCAGCCTTGTCCCGTCAGCTTGAGGCATGGCTCAATACACGTCACGGAGGTTCCAGATGAACCAGGTCGACAACCCTATGGTACGATTTGAAAATGTTACCAAACGCTACGGTTCACACACCGTGCTGGATAAACTTGATTTCGAAGTTGCAGCAAATGAAAAGGTCGCCATCATAGGCCCTTCCGGATCGGGTAAAACCACCTTGCTGCGCATGCTGATGACCCTGGAAGAAATAGACGACGGAATCATTTATGTCGATGGCGAACCGCTGACACATATGCTGGACGGTGATCGCCTGGTTCCGGCCAATCGTAAGCACCTGAGCCGGGTACGTGCAAAAATCGGCATGGTGTTTCAACACTTCAACTTGTTTCCCCATATGTCAGCGGTGAATAACTGCATAGTGGCACCGCTCACGGTACTCGGGCTGAGCAAAGACGCCGCCTATGAACGCGCTGCTGAACTGCTGGACATGGTGGGGCTGGGCGACAAGCTGGATCACTATCCGGGACAACTTTCCGGCGGACAGAAACAGCGTGTCGCCATTGCCCGGGCGCTGGCAATGCGTCCGAAGATCATGCTCTTCGATGAAGTGACATCGGCACTGGACCCGGAACTGGTGGGTGAAGTACTGAAAGTGATCCGTAAGCTCGGGGACGCCCATGACTTGACCTTGCTGATGGTCACGCATGAGATGGGTTTCGCTAAAGAGTTTGCCGACCGGGTCTGCTTCTTTGATCAAGGAAAGATAGCCGAACAAGGAACACCAGAGGAAATATTCAGCGCACCCACAAACGAGCGAACCATACAATTTCTCAGTGCAGTGCTTGAGACCGGTTGAAAATCTGGATCGCGCCGGGCGCAGCACATCCAGGGAAAAACCGGGGACGGACCACGTTTACATCGCCGCTTGTCGGTGAATTTAAATTAATTTTACTCTGTTTTTTTAAGATATGCCCTGTGCGGTGACATAGGCAAGGATCCCGTAGCGACCGCATTTTCCTGTGAAAACAAAGAAACTGAAGATGAGCGGGTGGAGTTTGAGGGATCCGGCGACAAGGCAGAGCGGGTCACCAATGACAGGAACCCACGAGAGTAAAAGGGACCACGAGCCATATCGCTGATAGAGGGCCAGGGCTTTACCCGAATCCTGTTGTGAAATTCTCAGGATCCTGGTTGTTATGAAGGCTGAACTCCAGAAACCAAGCACATAGGTGGTCCAGCCCCCCAGGAAATTGCCGGCTGTGGCAACGCTCACAACCTCGGCAGCATTATGGCCTTGAATAATGAGGGTGATGAGATACCATTCTGAGCCGAGGGGTAAGATGGTGGCCGCAAGAAAACTGAGGGTGAAGAGGGCCAGAAGCTCGTTATTGGGCAGAAGGTATTCCATGGCGGTCTAACTTAAAGATTTCAGGCACGATGCACAATAAAAAAGACTGTCTTGGGATGAGCTAAGCAGTTGTGAAAAATAACATGGCCAAGGAGATGTCCATAGCTGCATAAGGGGCTATAAAGAAATTGCTACAACGGAGTCTGCGCTTACCGGGTCAACATTCTTAACACCCCCTAAACAACCTCCTGGAGGAGGGATTGAACTTCTTTTTTAAAATGATCAAGGTTCACCTGCATAATATCAATAGGGACTCCAGTGAGTTCAAAGAAGTCCATAATGATTTCCTCATCAAGGGGGATGACTCCTGTATCCAGAAGAAGGATCCGATCGTACCAGCCGAGGTTCATTCGGGCGTCTTCCACCCGCCACTGTCCATCTCTAATGGATTGATACATCATGGCTATCCAGCCGGGTGTCATGATCGTGGTTCTGTTCTGTTGTAATTCATTGTTTTTTTCAATGCCGAGAATCAATTCAATACAATTAGCTTGAGGGGGCATTCTGGCATCACATTCCCTGGCAATGTCGGTAATGGGCTGCCTTGAGTTGCAATGTGTGCCAACGAGAAGACTGATCCGGTCGGTGGAACGATCAATTTCAGCAATATTTTTTCTAAGTTCATCTTCCATCATGTCCGGATTGATGTGGATGCTGTAATCCATGAGATGAACCTGGGGGAATTGGGGTAAGTCCTTGAGGACCGCCTGCAGTTCCTGAGC
>JAQIBE010000329.1 GCA_027859235.1 Desulfobulbaceae bacterium | reverse complement strand
GTTAAAAGGCCATGCCGATGCTGAAGTGGATGGTTAACTCGTCTTCTCCTCGATCTTCGTCCAGATCCGGGTTCCAGGCGAAATCAAGGCGGACCGGGCCGATGGGCAGCAGGTAGAGGAGACCAACCCCGAGGGCCGGGCGGAAATCGCTAAAGTAGTCATCCAAGGTGTCGCTGATCACCTCGGAACGACTGGTATAGGGCGGTTTGTTGAGCTCATTAAGAGAACGATTTGGGGCGATATTACCGTAATCGACAAACAGGGTCGCTGCTGTGTTGTGCCCGAACTGCTGGCGCAGCTCGATACTGGCAACATTGTATGCCAGGCCGCCCACCGGGTTGCCGGAAAGGTCATGGGGCCCAAGCTCAGATTCCTTGAAACTTCTCACGCTGTTTTCCCCGCCGTTGAAAAATCGCTCGCCCAAAGGAATCGTAATCTGGTTACGACCCGGCACAATGAGCCCGGTATCATAGCGCAATCCCAGGGTGGTTTTACGGGCGAGCTTGGTAAAGTGGCGCAGGCCGGCCGTTAAGCGCCAGAAGGAGAGCTCGCTGCCGATAGCAGGCTCGGCAGCCTCAATCGCGCCATAAAGCTTGAGACCTTTGGTGGGAAAGAACAGGTCATTGCGGCTGTCCCAGGTTGTCTGGGCCTTGGCACTGGCAACAGTGTAATCGCTTTCGAGGTTCGCGATATCCGCTACGGCCGCGATCTCGCTGATCGTGGTTTGTTTGTAGAGATATCCCAGGGTTAACTCCAGGTTTTTGGTGATTGTTTTAGTGAGCATGACCGAGCTCCCCATTTCTTCACGGGTAAAGGACGGTTCTTCGCGACGCCTGAAATAAACCGGAATGTTCACGGTGATGCCATGGCCGAGCAGCCAGGGATCGATCCATGTTGCCTGGACATTTTCACTTCGTAAGGAGGCGCCTGCCTCAAGAAGGAAGGTGCGCCCGGTACCGAACAGGTTGTTGTCCTGAAAACCGGCACCACCACGAAGCATTTCGTACGAACCCCAGCCGGTATAAAAAAAGAGTTGCCGGGCCTTGGCCTCCTCAAGCTCGATGGCTAGCGTCCGGCTTGAGGCATCTTCGCCGTCTGTGAACTCTAGGCCCACTCGCTGGAAAAGACCGGTCTGCTGGAGGTTGCGGAAGGTCTCTCTTTGTTTGTTGAGGCTGAATGTATCTCCGGTCTGCAGGGCCAGACGGTCCATGATGAAGGCTTCCTGGGTGCGGTTGTTGCCGGTGATGGTGAGAGAGCTGATGGTTACTTTGGGGCCGCTGGTGATGGTGCAGGTGAGGATAACAGCCTCGCCCTGCTGCTCCTCGCTCAGTTCAACCGTGGTATCAGGGAATCCCAAGTTGCCGTAGATTTCCTGAACCCGGCTCTTCAGTAAAAGTTTGCGTCGGCGGAAAAAAGGTTCGCCGATATGGGAGCGTTTCGCCTGGTCAAGGGCGTTTTCTGCTGCGGGGAGGACATCGCCCCTGTATTCAATGGCTCCGATGACAATACGACTCCCTTCTTCGATGGGGACGGTTACCGTTACCCGGTCGCGCTCGGGGGAAAAACTGTACTGGGGCTCCTTGATGCTGACGTTGAGGTAGCCCTCGCTGTAGTAGAGATCACGCACGGAGCTTGCGGCCTCATCCAGGTCGTTTTCCACAAAAATCTGTTGGCCAAGGCCAAGCAGGCCGGTGTGCTTACTGTTGAAATAGGGAAGCAGCTTTTCGTCACTGAAACCGATATTCCCCTCCAGACGCAGTTCTTCCAGAAGAACTCTGGGACCCTCGATAACGGAAAAGATCAGCACCACCTCATGGTCTTGGTGACTTGCCGAATAATCCACGCTGGCAAACGCAAATCCCGCCCGGTTATAGGCCTTTTCCATTTGAAAGGCGGCATCATCGGCCAGGGAATCCCGGTAAACGCTGTGTTCCAGGTCCTGAAATTCGAGGGCTGCGGCAACATGCAGTTCCCGTTCTGAAAGGTGACTGTTGCCCACGAAGCGGGTGACTAACGGTGCTGTTTTTGCTGAGCCGTTGCCACGGCTTATGGCAGCCTCATTACTGTCGGCATCCCCAAAAGCCGCAGGGGGGGGCGGCATAACGAACAGAGCAAGCAAAATCAGGAGCGCGTGGCGGATGAATTTTCTATGCATATCACTTAAACCGGAAGATGGTTTTGATCCCGGCATTAATGTTGCCGTATACATCCTTTTCGCTGGTAAGCATCAGTTGGTCATTTGGGTAGAGTACGCCGTCGGCCAGCCGAAACTCCGCCTCAATGGTGTTTTCTCCGGCCTTGGTGATTTGGCGGCCGATATTCACTTCCAAGCGGTCCAGGATCGATTCATCGCTGGCCGCTGAATCGCCGCTAAACCATTTTTCCAGCACCCCCCTGCTGAGATAAACAGCCATATTCATACCGGCTGCTGATGTTTGCCGCTTGCTGGAGGTGCTCTTCGGCGGTGTGCCGGTCAGGACCAGGAGCAGCAAGTCCTCTTCGGAAAGAGGTGGTATGGATGACAGGGTGATAATCGGTTCGTCGGCTGTGCCTTGGATTTGCATGCTGATATCATAACCGGCCAGTTTTGACTGGGCGGTAAGGTTAAAGGACGGCAGGTCTGGTTCCTGTTCGGAAAAACGTATAATACCGCCATTAATAATGACCTTGCCGGCGGGCACTGAGATTTTAGTCCTGTCCATATACACCTCGCCGCTCAAAACCGGTAATTCACCGGTGCCGATCAGCAGCAGTTCCGGCCGGAACGAACCCTTGACCAGATTGTTCTGAAGCAAAAAGGGCTGGCGGCTGTGGACGCGTACATGGAATTGCATGTCGCGCCAGGGAGGGTCGGCCAAGGTAAAAATCGAGTCCATGACCTTCTTCGGTCTGGCTGATTCGTGGAAAAGTCCGAGGAAATCGACATTACGACTGTAACGGCAATCGGTAAGCCAGATGTCGCCTGCCAACCGCATCTTGGCCAGCGGCCCCTTCATGGTGAGCAGCGTGTCGCCGCGGACCTTCATGGTTTCGTCGCGAAAAAACAGGACATTCTGGCCTTCAAGAGTGGCATCGACCATAAAATCGGACTGGTCATGAATAAGGGTGCCGGAGATGGAAAAAGGTGCGCCACCCATCTGACCGGTGAACTTTTTCACCTGCACCATGTGACCATCCAGGACCAGTTGGGCGGATAGCGATTCCATGGCTGGAACCATGGACCGTAACCGGAGTTCACCGGAGTTCACGGTCACGGTGCCGCTGATAGCGGGATTTGCCGCCGGCCCCTGAGCAATGAGGGTGGCCTCAACGTGCCCCTTGATCCGTCTGATTTCTTTCTGCTTTGCTGCAAGCCAGCCTATGTCTGCGCTCTTAACTGTAAGGTGCATATCCAGATCACCGGGCAGAGCATGGTTGTCGAAGCCCGAGACGAGATCGCCCAGATCGGCAAAACCCGTCCAGTTGCCGGCACCGGTAAGGGTGAAATCATTCCCCTCCAGCCGGAGGGTTTTGATGGTGAGTTGCTCCTGGGCCAGACTGATGTCGCATCGGGCGGAAACCAGCTGGCGAGTCAATGGTTCTGGCAGAAAAGGCAACACCATTTCAGCAATTTCGGCACTGAACATGCCCTGGGGGTTGGCGATGGTGCCCGACAGCTTAAGCTGGGCGACAAGGTTACCGGTGGCCTGCTTCTCTTCTGCGCTGTCTCCGATTGGCAGACTTGTTTTCGGCAGGGTGAGCGCTGCCTCCAGATCAAGGGGGGTCGCCAGGATTCGCTGCTGGAACAGATCATAGGGCAGACTCCCTTTGGCGGAAATGCGCTGGTTGTTTATATTTTGCCAGGCAAACTTCTTGATGTCGATGCCGCTGTCGGCAATAGCAAATTCAAAAGAACCGGAAAACGGGGCATCCAGTTGCGGGCCCTGCACTGCTGCTGCCGTGCCTGCGGCCATGATTCGCGGGGCCAGGGCTGTGCCGGTGACCGCAACATGGAGTGTGCCGCCGGTCAGTACGTATTGCGTGGTCAGCCACCCGGTGCTTTCAAGACCCGTGGCCGTGATGACAAGATCGTTTTCAGCCTTGGTGCCGATGGTGCCATGGATGGAAATGGTTTCTGTTTTGCCGCGCAGAGTGAGGTCGTCAATTCCCACCCTGCCTTGGTGGTCCATGGTGATGGTGGCCGGTTGCGCCAGATCCAGGGGCCGGTCGTGTCTGACCAGGGATAATTCCCTCAAGGCCAGCGTTGTGGTGTCCGGGCCGATGGCCAGCTCACCGGCAAGGCGGCCTCGACCGAGCGGGGAGGTGGCGCTGAGCTGGATCTGGTAGTTGTTCTTTTGCTGTTCCTTCACCACCAGGGTCATATGGTCATAGGGGGTCGGGCCGAGGGTGCCCTTGTCGGCCGTACCCTTGAGCGTGAGGTTGCCATGGGCGGGTTTGTTTGCCTTAAGGCTGACTGTACCGCTGATGCTGTCCGGCAGGTTTAAATAGGCGTGGTAGGCGGCGATATCGGTAATGGTTGCCGCGCCGCTGAATTCCAATACCTGCAGGTCAGCCAGACTCATTTGGCCGGCGAGGTGCATTTTGTCTTGGCCGAGCTTAACATCAAGGGACTTGATCAAAAGATCCTGGCGGTCTATGCGGCCAACCGCCACCACGGTCGCGGCCGGACTGTTTTGATAGGAAAAATTGGCTCCGGTGAGTGAAAAATCACCCTGTGGGTCGCCCACGGTGCCGGACACCTTGACAGAACCTGCGGCCTGGCCGCGGAGTGAAGGCAGTTGGGTGAGTCCGCCAATCTTGTCAAGCTCGGCGATATCCACCTTGAGATCTGCGGTGCAGGTCATTGTTTCAAGACTGGTCGCCCTGGTCGGCACAGTCAGTTTGGCGCTGGTGGCGGTGATGGACGAGTCCGCCATCTCCAGCTTGGCAATGCTGACGAGAAGCTGTCCCCCGCGCAATGCACCACCAATGGTCAGCAGATGTCGGGGCATGGTCTGGCCCGCCAGTGGTTTGGCAGAGTCGGGCTGGATAAGGCGCTGTAATGCCGGGATATCTGATGCTTCAAGGACAAACTGTTCAATCGCTGTTTTATGTACGATGGGTAAGACGCCTCGGCCAAGGGCCGACAGCGGCAGCGACCCCCCTGATAGCTTGATCCGGTTGCCGCCGGTTTCAAGATCAAGATCTTGTATCGAAAAAACAGTATCAGCCACCCGGCCCTCAAGGTTTCCGGCAAAAGAGATGGTCCCGAGGCGACCGCGCTCAACAGCGAGGGATACCAGGCCGTCCATGCTCTGGAGTGGGCTGTCCGGCGCTGTTCCCACCTTGATGGTGCCGGACAGAATCCCTGCCATAGGTGGCAGGGATGGTGCCGTAGCCTTGAGCAGTTTTGCCGGCAGCACCCATTTCTCCAGGTTGAGTTGCAGGGCCAGTATGTCTGTTCCGCCCCGGCCGGTGAAGTTGAGATGGGCAGGGGTCTGGTCGAAGCGGCCGCTGACCTGGATCCTGTTGTCGGCGGTGTTGAAATCGACCTTGGCCCGGCCGGCAACCGGGGTTCCATTGACGATGATTTTTCCAAAAGCCAGGGTCTGGGGAGAGTAGGCCAGCTTTACCTTCAGGCTGGAAAGGGGCAGGTCACTGTCGGCGATTTTCGCCTCGATATCAGCAAGGGTGACGAGCACGGGTTGACTGCCGGCTTCAGGGGGGCGGATATTGATTGCTACCTGTGCCGAGATGAAGGAAAAATCATCACCCTCCACGGTGAGCGCACTGTCTTCAATCTGCAAACGCGGCAGACTCGCAGGCAGATAGTCCTCCAGCCGGAAAGGCGCTTTTGCACTCTTTTTCCTGGTGCGGCTATTGATCCCGATTTCGGCGCCCTTGACGGAAATGGCCAGGGTATCGAGAAAAGGATCAAGGCCACGGACCAGGGCCGGAAGAAAGTAACGGGCTCTGACCGTATCAATGGCAATATGGAGCTGTGGGTCGTCCGGGTTTCCCCGGCTGATGGCAACGTTTTTGAATATGAAGTTGCTGAAAAGGTCGCCGCCGTAGGAGTTCGCCGTGGTGTACAGGCCATATTCCTGGTCAAGATAACCGGTGATCGCCCGGGCGAGGAAGGGGCCGACGATAAAGGTGCGCAGCAAAATAACAGTCAGTACCGTAGCGACGACCAGAAAGAGCAGGAGGGACTTGTGCCGGGAAAATATTTTCATAAATGGTGGAGGGGAAAAAGGTGCAGACGCTTAACTTCATTTGTCGTAGTTGACATCAGGCTCCACAAAAGGTTCACATCAGCCACTTTTTTTATAAGGGTGCCACCAGCATGAAACACCAACAATAGTCATTACAGCTTATTTTGCTCAAAATTCTGCGCTCAGGTTGGCTCTACAAAAAAACCAAAACAAACCAGGGCGAAGCTGGCCGAAATGTCTTTATTTATTTTTGCTTGGCTGTAGCGCTGTATGAGTATGATTCGACAACGTCTTTATCGTTGAAGCGCACAACCAGGTCACTGGACTGGGTTTTATTGAACACGCTGTAACGATAGTGGCCATAGGTCCAGGTTTCTGTCCCATTTTCAAGGCCGGTGCGCCAAGGCTGTCCTAACATATTTTCAATATCCGCCTTGGT
>JAQIBE010000306.1 GCA_027859235.1 Desulfobulbaceae bacterium | reverse complement strand
AAGACCGTGCAGCCGAGCCGGGTAATTTCAGCGGTTAGCCAGACAATACCGTCACGGGTCATGGCCATGGTCCTGTTATAATGGTCATCATCGTCAAGACAGGCCAGCGCCCCCACCTGAGCCAGTTCATTCACATTAAAAGGCTGGCGGACGCGGTGGAGATAGGCGGCAATATCGCGGTGCATGATGCCGAAACCAACCCGCAGACCAGCGATCCCATATGCCTTGGAGAAGGTTCTGAGCCCCACAACAGGGGTTGAATTATGGAGATATTCCCGCACATCAATCCGCGTTTGGGCATCCGTAAAGTCAATATAGGCCTCATCGAGGACCACTACCACCGTCTCCGGTATTTTGGCCAGAAAATCAGCAAATGCCGCCTTGCCAAAGGCCGTACCCGTTGGATTATTGGGATTATCCAGGAAGATGAGGCGGGTCTTCCCAGTCACATTTCGGGCGATCTCATCCAGATCATGCCCCATGTCTTTGAGCGGAATGACAATATTGATCCCGTCACGGGCCTGGACCATGGTCTGATACACCAGAAAAGAGGGGTGGCTGGTAATCACCTCTGAGCCCGGGGCAACAAAGGCCCGCACGAGAAAGTCAATCACCTCGTTGGAGCCATTGCCAAACACCAGCTCATCCGGGGCCACACCCAGTTTTTTGGCCGTGGCTTCCGCCAGATAATGGCAACTGCCGTCAGGATAACGATGCAAGCCTGCCAGACAATCTTTGATGGCTGCCATTGCCTTGGGGGACGGACCCAGGGAATTCTCATTGGACGCCATTTTGATGGAATCCGTCACCCCGTACTCCCGCTCAAGCTCCTTGAGGGGTTTTCCCGGGGGGTAGGGGATGAGGGTCTTTATATTTTCACTTACCTGTAATTTCATAAGGGTCTACTCATGCTCTATTTTTTCCACAGAAAAGGCCACGGATTAGTTTATTAATCGTGGCCTTGAAATAACATAGGGGGGAGCACCACCATCAGGAAAGGGCTGGCTGTTTCCCCTGGATGCCCAATCCCTGCTCCAGGTTTAAACCCGCCTGCAGCAAGATCTTTTCAGCAAAATGGGGTGCCTGCAGCTGCATGCCAATGGGCAGACCTGACTCACTGAACCCGCAGGGTACAGACATGCCTGGCACCCCTGCCAGGTTTGCCGGAATCGTCAAGGCATCAGAGAGATATACCGACAGCGGGTCACTGCTCTTTTCGCCAATCTTCCAGGCCGGAGTGGGGGTCACCGGACTCACCAAGACATCGCATTCCTTGAAGACATTCTTATAATCTTCAATAATCAGGGTGCGGACCTGGGATGCCTTTTTATAGTACGCATCATAATAACCTGAGGAGAGCGCGTAGGTGCCGAGAAGAATCCGCCGTTTCACCTCATCACCAAACCCCTGGGAACGGCTGCAACGATACAGATCAATCAGACTATCCGCATTCATATCACGATGGGTGTAACGCACCCCGTCATACCGGGCCAGATTGGAACTCGCCTCTGCCGGCGCAATGATATAATAGGCTGCAACCCCGTATTCCGTATGGGGCAGCGACACCTCTTTGACCTCGGCCCCGGCATCCTGCAGAACCGCAATGCCATGGCGAATGACCTTCTCCACCTCAGGGGAAAGACCGGCAGCAAAATATTCCGCAGGAATGCCGATGGTCAGCCCCTTCATACCGGCGATCAACCCTTCCGTATAATCTTCATGGGCGGCCCTGGCTGAGGTTGAATCACGGGGATCATGTCCCCCCAGTCCATTGAGCATCAAGGCTGCATCCGTCACATCACGGGTCAGGGGGCCGATTTGGTCCAGAGACGAGGCAAAGGCCAGCAGACCGAAGCGGGAAACGCGCCCGTAGGTCGGCTTAATCCCCACCACACCGCAATGGGACGCAGGCTGGCGGATGGAACCGCCCGTATCTGAACCGAGTGAGGCCAGACATTCACCCGCCGCCACAGAGGCGGCTGAACCGCCACTGGAACCACCGCAGATATAATCGAGATTCCACGGATTATGGGGGGTACCAAAGGCACAATTCTCATTGCCCGAGCCCATGGCAAATTCATCCATGGATAATTTACCCACACATACCGCACCCTGACTGTGCAACTTATCCATCACCGTGGCGTCATAGGGGGGAATGAAATTCTCCAGAATCTTGGAGCCAGCTGTGGTGCGCACCCCTTTCGTACAGATGACATCCTTTATGCCCAGGGGAATCCCGCATAAGGGGCCGCCTGCACCACGGGAGCGCATTGCATCCGCTTGGGCGGCCTGGGCCAAGGCCCCTTCACTGGTTCTGGTGATAAAGGCGTTCACCGCAGGCTCTACTGTATCAATACGATCCAGCACCTCTTGGGTCAACTCAACAGAAGTCATCTCGCCCCTTGCAAGGGCATCTTTGGCTGCATGGATGGTTAAAGCTGTTACGTCCATCGTCTTCTCTTTATTTATAATTATTCAGCATGGTTTCAGATAATCTTTGGCACCACAAAGGCTTCACCGTTCTGGTCTGGACCGTTGGCCAACGCCTCTGCCTGAGTTAACGAGGGATGCATGACATCTTCTCGGAAACTATTGTCAATATCCAGCACATGGGTGGTGGGTTTGATATTCGTAGCGTCAATTTCATCAAGCTTCGCCACATAACCCAGCACCGTGCCCATCTGCTCAGCCATCAGTTCCACCTCGGCCGGGGAAAGCTCCAGACGCGCCAGACTTGCCACCTTTTCCACTTCTTCTTTGGAAATACTCATCATTCTATCTCGTTATTGTAATTTTCGAAGCATCTCATAAACCGGGGTATCTTACCCATGAACACAGGGAACTTCAATCAGACATTCAGCTTAAATCAAACTTTCTGCCAATCACCGCCTTGGCCTCATCAATGGCAGGACAGGGGATGGTGGTGGTGCGTAATTGTTCCAGGACTTCATCCTGCAAGGTTGTGCAACCCAGGAGTTCAACCAGCCCCACCAGGACGCCATTGACAAGACCCTGCAGATCATAGCCGCCCTCCAGGGTCATGAGCATCCGTCCCTCACACACCTCCGCGGCCAGCTCCATTACCTTTCTGGTCTGATAGGCAAACCCCTGGGCCGTAACATTCATGCCGCCCAAGGGATCATTCACACAAGTATCATATCCTGCCGAGACCAGGATCAGCTCGGGCTTATACTGACGCACGACAGGGGCGAGAATCTCATTGAAAATCCGGGCATAATGTTCATCACCCGGTCCTGGAGGCAACGGCACATTAACGGTGTACCCCTCCCCTTTACCCTTGCCTGTTTCAGTGACCGCGCCAGTTCCAGGATAAAAGGGAAATTGATGGATGGAAAAATAGAGGAGTTCATCGGTGTCATAAAAGGAATGCTGTGTGCCGTTGCCATGGTGCACATCCCAGTCGAGGACCAGGACCCGTTTCAGCCCAAGCTCCTGCAGTGCATAACGGGCGCCAACCGCCACATTATTAAAGAGACAGAACCCCATGGCCTGATCCGCTTCCGCATGATGGCCCGGAGGGCGCACCAGGCAGAAACCATTATCAATCTCGCCCTGCATCAGCAGATCAATGCCGGTAATCACGGCACCGGCGGCCAGAAGAGCCGCATTATACGACTGAGGCGAGGTGGTGGTGTCACAGTCAAGGGCATCAAAGACTTTGCCATCGGTCTGGCTGATCCGTTCAATATTTTTCTGGGTATGATTCCGCCGCAACTGGGCCCAGGTAGCGGGCTGTATCGGGGGGAAGACGAACTGACAGCCGACCTCAGGCTTGTCAAGCTCACTGTAGATCACCCGCAGACGCTCCGGCCGTTCCACATGGGTCTGCCCCGGATCATGCTGCAGATACAAGTCGTCACGAAAAATGGCTGTTGGACTCACGGGATTCTCCATTCATTTTTTTCACCATGGCTCTGGTTCAATCTGCACTGGTTTTACCACGAAGACATTCATACACACAATCTTCCGTGACGATAAAATCCAAAAGCTGATCATGGGGCTGCAGAGGAATAAGATCCACCATCTGCACCTCAAAACAAACACCAATGCGAATGGCCTGGGGGGCACAATCCGCCAGAAAACGATCATAATAGCCGCCGCCGTACCCCATGCGCCCGCCCCGTTTATCAAAAACAGAGCCCGGGACAATCACCACATCCAGGGTTGCGGGATCAAGCTCCAGACATCGGGCCGGATCCGGTTCAGGGATATTGCAGTACCCCGGCCACAAATCACGGGTCAGACTGGTTACCCCATAGACCAGCAGAGAGGGCGGGCTTAAGAGGGTACGGGGCAGCCCCACGGTCTTGCCCTGCGTCAATGCCTGCTGAATCACGGGCAGGGTTGCAATCTCAGACCTGAAATTTACAAAATAGAGGATACACTCCGCCTCCTGATACGACCTAAGTCCAGCAAGATGACGCGCCATGGACTCACTCTTTTCATGGCGAGCGGCCACTGAGAGAGAATCACGCAACGTCAGTTTCTGGGCACGTAAAGCAGATGAAGTATGCTGCAAATTTTGCATTTCCAAAATTCATGCCTCATTTTAATAAAACAGGTTTTTTTCTATTTCTGCGGTCTGCCACTGGCCAGCCACTGCACCTGGCGGCACAGACCCTGTATGACCTTTACTTCCCGGGAACGCAACCCTATACGGTTTGCGAAATGCACGAACTGGTGCATCCAGTGATCCAGCTCATGCTCCCGCAGATAGCCGATTTGGGCCAGCGTTGCGGCCACGTCACCATGCAGCGTCTTCACTATCCTCGCCGAGGCCATGGAGGGTGCGGCCGCTGTTTCGCCGCAATCCGCCAACACCCCGGAAAACAATTCGTAGCAGATCAGCCCCGCCGCCTGGGCCACATTAATAGAACTGAAAGCAGCCGTGGGGATTATCACCCCGCTATTGCAATAGCTCAGATCCTCATTGGTCAAGCCGCAATCTTCCGGGCCGAAGACCAGGGCCACCTTATTATGGGCCAATTTAGGCAGGAGGTTCGCCACCATGCGTTTAGGGCTTTCCAGAAAGAACCGTCCACGTCCTGTCCTGGCCGTGGCACCAACCACCCAGGAACAGTCGGCCACCGCCTTCGCCAAACAGTCAACCACCACCATGTCATCCAGCACGGATTTGGCATGATGGGTCGCGGTTCTCTCCATACCCTCCTGCTCGGGCAACTCGCGCCGCACCACCACCAGGGAAGCAATCCCCATATTATGGGCAATGCGCGCCACAGAACCAATATTTTCAGCGTACTTTGGTTCCACCAGGACAATGCGGACATTACCAAGCGTCTCCACAACCTGCTGTTGCTTCTTGCTTATTGGCATAATTACTCAGGAGGACTGATGCAAATCATAATGGACAAGAGCAATGGACGGTTGTTCAACCTGCAGTTTTTCCCGCTCCACCTGCTCAAAATAGGTGTACATGATGGCGAAGATCCAGATCAAAATACCAAAGAGCAGGTAAAAGCGCAGCACCCGGTCCCACGGCAGCCGCTGGCCCACAATCTTCTGCATGACCGACACCACAATCAGGGTAAAGGCTACGGCCACCGACGCCAGGGTCAGGATATTCATGGAGGTGGCAATGATTGTCTGCAACATATCCCCTTGGACATAACGGATATTCAGCAAGATGAGCAAACAATAGAACAGGATCAGCAGGCTTAAACTTATTTTCTCTTTAGTCTTCATTAGTATTCATTTTTTCTTCATTTCAAGGTATCTTTCGGGCCAACACATCAATCATTTACCATCTTTTCCCTACTTTCTAAACAGAAAACACCATGACTACTCTTCGCGCCATCCATTTTCCCGAGACCACACTGTCCACCCAAGACGTAATGGGGCAGCTGCTTCTCTTCGATACGATCTCCTATATCACGCCAACGCCCACAGATGAAGAGGTGGACCCCTATTGCCTCCCCTATGATGCGGCCCCGTTAGGTGACGATGCGGAACGTTTCGGCCAGCTCCTGGCCGAACTAAAGGGCAACGAAGCCGCCTTCTACCAGGGACAGATGTCCAAGCTGGCCCTGGAGTACCTGGAAACCCGTCACGATGATAGCGTGCTGGATATCATCGGCTCCATCCATGGCCAGAAGAAGAATGATAATGATCCCGGACAGGACAAGGAATACGAAAAACTCTGGAAAGACCGGCTTCTCCTCAAACTTGCTGAAATCAGAAGTCGTGAAGAACAAGAAATCCACCAGTCCCTGCAGCGCATCAAAGATGCCCAGGCAGACTTGCTGGGAGAGCTCAAGGGTGAAGAGGAATTTCAGGATTTATTTCACGCCCTGGCAAATAACCTGCCGAACCAGACACCGGTTCGCGTTGAAGCCCTCATCAAGGCATGGGGACACCTCTTTAGCGAAGGAGAAGAACATTTTTCCATCCTCCATTGCTTCAGCCCGGAGGCGGCTGAGCCCTATATGGAAGTTTCAGAGGCCTTAACAGGGAAACGACCCGTACGTCTGTTACGGTTGCCCCTTCCCCATTGCGCTGCCTGTCCAGAGGACTTTTCCCGGAAGAAAGAGAGCTGGGAGCAAACAAATAAACCCTGGCTCGATGAGCTCAAGACATGTTTGCACCATGTCGTGCAAAACGGCCTGGACACAGTAACCCTGGCGACATTCTCCAAACTTACCGGTCAATGGGCTAGGCAGGTGGACCAGGCCGATCTCTGGCCTGAACAGGTTCCGACAAAGGAGTGCGGTCCTCCGGCCCTTGAGATCTATCTCCTCGGCGATGGAATTGGACCGCTCACAACAACCCTCTGTAACCTCAGGAATAAAACAGAATACCGGGGTGACAGACACGCCCTGCTCGCCGTGGTTTCCTCCCGTCCGAACTCATGCACGTAAACGACCCGCAATCCTTTGACCTCCTGAGTGAAACCACGGAAATTTTCAGCCCTGAGGGACTTCTCGCCAGAACCCTCAAGGGTTTTGAACCCCGCCCAGGCCAGGTGGAAATGGCCCAGGCCATCGGGGCAATCCTCCATGAGGATGATCCGTGGGGTCACACCCCTGTCTTAGGTAAAAAACTTGCAGTGGAGGCGGAGACAGGGATCGGCAAGACCCTGGCCTATCTCATTCCTGCCGTGCTCAGCGGCCAGAAGATCGTTGTGTCCACCGGCACCATCAATCTCCAGGAACAGATCCTCAACAAAGAAATACCCTTCATCAAGAAACATATTGACCCGACCCTTGAAGCCCTGTGCATCAAGGGGAGACAAAACTATCTCTGCATCTATCGCTATCATCAGCTGGTCGCCAGCCCGCAGATCCGCATGTTCCGCAATCTGCCCATGGACGAGCTGGAGCAATGGGCGGAGACAACAGCCCATGGTGACCGGGGCGAGATTGAGTGGCTGCCCGACCACTCTCCCCTGTGGCGGGAGGTGTCTGCCACCACAGGTCAATGTCTGGGCTCCAGCTGCCCGGATTTCAGCCGCTGCTTTGTCACCCGGATCCGCAAAGAGGCCGGCGCCGCCCGTCTTCTCATTGTCAACCACCACCTGTTCTTCTCCGATCTGGCCCTGCGGCGCTTTGGCTTCGGCGAGGTCCTGCCCCGCTACGAGGCCGTCATCTTTGACGAGGCCCACCATATCGAAAATGTTGCCACCCGCTATTTCGGCATCGGCCTCAGTCATTATCAGATCATGGACCTCGTCCATGACATTGACAAACAGGCTGCCGAATCCGTGGGGGATAAAGAACAGGACAAGGCCATGGGAATCAGCCGTTCTTTAGGGGAACAGGCCGGTCGTTTTGCCACCATCTTCCCCTTTGAGAAGGGCCGTTTCCCCTTGCATGAGTTCATTGAAAACAATTTTGAAATCTGGCAACGGGAGGTAGACATCCTCGGTTCACGCCTCGACACCCTGGCCGATCAACTTGAGATTGTCGCCCGGCGCTATGAATCATGGTCCAATTTCACCAAGAGGGTCATGGATATTCGTTCATCCCTCAAGCAATTCACCATTAAACCGGATGACTCCTACGTTTACTGGTATGAACGTAAGGCCAAAGCAGTGGCCCTCACCGCATCCCCCATTGATATTGCCCGGGATCTCAATCAATCCTTTTATAATGAGGTAAAATCCATCATCTTTACCTCAGCAACCCTCACCACGGCGGGCAACTTCAAATATTTTTTCAGCCGCCTGGGCCTTGACGAGCAAACCCGGACCTTGACCCTGCCCACCCCCTTTGATTATCCAAATCGCACCAAACTCTACTTGCCGCCACAGGGCTTTCCAGCTCCCAGCGATCGTGGTTTCTTCCAGGCAGCTGAGCAGGAAATAAGCAGCCTTCTCATGGCTTCCGAAGGCAAGGCCCTCGTCCTCTTCACCTCCATAAAAGCCATGGAGTATATGTATAGATCCCTCAGTAATCACCTGCCGTTTCCTGTCTTTATGCAAGGGGAAGCATCCAAACAAAAGCTCCTTGAATCCTTCCGTGATGAAACCCATTCAGTACTCCTTGCCGTGTCATCTTTCTGGGAAGGGGTTGACGTCCAGGGGGAGACCTTATCCATGGTCATCATCGACAAGCTCCCTTTCGAAGTGCCCTCTGACCCCGTGATCAATGCCCGTATTGAAAAGATAAAAAAGGAAGGCCAAAACCCGTTCTTTGACTTTCAGGTCCCCCGTGCCATCCTCACCCTGCGTCAAGGT
>JAQIBE010000304.1 GCA_027859235.1 Desulfobulbaceae bacterium | reverse complement strand
AGGAACTTCGTCAGAGGTCCAGAATACATATGGATTCTCACGAGGAATCTTAACATGCTGTGGAATTGGATCAAGGCCAAGAACCTTGATAAAGGTAGGCAGACCAACACGTTGGATAGCCTCACCAACACGCTCACGGTTCTTACCAACTTCCATCCACCAGTCCCAGATGTTCTCAATTACTTCAATAATGTTTTCATAGTCATTATCAGGGTTAATCTCGATAAAAGGAATGGTAAGGGTTGCCATCTGCGCGCCATCAAGGATAGGAGCCTTAGCACCACAGAGGATGGAAGCACCTTTCACAAGACCTGGGCGACAAGCCTTAGGCATCATATTGATACAATGCATACAACGGGTACAGTTCTTGTTGTCGATCTGCAGCTCAGCGCCTTTCATCCGCATACAACCGGTAGGACAGAGAGCAAGAACGTCTCTTTCCATATCGAAATCAGCAGCATTGGTCTTGGCACCACCATTTGGCTTATTATCGCCAGAGATGTACTTGGCAACTTCTGCCTGATCAATACGGATATCATCTTTCCAGGTTCCAATAACAGAGAAGTCAGAACGAGCGATAGAAGCTACACAGTCGTTTGGACAACCAGACATCTTGAATTTGAACTTGTAAGGGAAGGCAGGACGATGAATCTCGTCTTGATAATGCATGGTCAAGTGATGACAGAGAGAAGCTGTGTCATAACATGAATACTCACAACGGGCTGTACCAAGACAACAGGCAGGAGTCCGAAGGTTAGAACCGGAACCACCAAGATCTTGATTCAGATCATGGGTGAGGTCATAGAACAGAGGCTCAAGATTTGCAGTAGTTGTACCAAGAAGAACCATGTCACCGGTAGAACCATGCATATTGGTCATACCTGAACCGTATTTCTCCCAAAGGTCACAAATGTCGCGAAGTTTTGCGGAATTGTAAAATTTACTGGAAGGCTGATTCAGACGTAAGGTATGAAAGTGAGCAACTCCAGGGAATTCCTTGGGCTTATCTGAATAACGGCCTACAATACCACCACCGTATCCAAATACACCTACAATACCACCGTGCTTCCAGTGGGTAATTTTGTCAACAAAGGACAGCTCAAGTTGACCCAAAATGTCCCAACATTGTGGACTCTGCTCAGCTTGACGCTTGATGTCTGTTACAAACGACGGCCAAGGTCCTTTCTCGAGCTCGTCCAATAAGGGCGTATCATGCTTTGGCATTTTCTCGTCTCCTCCTAAGGATCTTAATTAATGTTTAAGCTTTATACCTCAATTCACCTTGAAACCTCAGTAGAGCACCATCATGTGGTACATCCACCCAGCCTCAAAATGAGTAAAAAACAATTTCTGAATAGGAATTCAGTTTGATGAACTTAGCTCCAAGCTTATTTTTTGTCAACTTAAATTTTGCACTGAAAACAGTTGTTTTTTACAGGTTGAAAATGAGACCCTAGCCCCCCCCTTACCCTTGCAATATTTGACCATTTCGTATCTATTAAATAGATACGTTATTCGAAAAAATAAACACCTTTGGTCGTTAAACTATGGGCCGTCCTAAAAAAAAATCGCATCTGCCACACCACTGTCTGCCAAAGCGGCTTCAAGCCCACAGGCACCCCGCTACCTGGATTGACTCAAGTTTATTTTCTTGCTGAAGAACTGGAGGCGATACGCCTCTGCGACCTTACGGGGCTCACCCAGGAGCAGGCCGGGCAAGAAATGGGAATTTCCAGAGGAACCGTGCAACGGATCTTGACTGGTGCACGCAAAAAAATAGCCTCTGCGCTGGTAAACGGAGAGGCCTTGATTTTTAAATAAATAAAAGATTCAAGGGTCAAGGGTCAAGGTGGCAAGATTTGCGACTCTTTCCCCTCGTACCTTGCCACCTTTTACCTGTTTTTTAATGATGGCAATTTCCACCGCCCTTACACGCCTGGGAGCTGTTCATCTCGGGCAGCTTACCTTCGGTATAGGCCTGTGCCACATCACTGACCAAGCCATACTCATCCTTTGAGGCAAAGTAGACGGTCATACCAATCTCATCACACATGGCAAGAGGTCTTCCCCCCATACCACCAACAATCATCTTCTTTACCCCTGCTTCGGCCAGCGCCTTCACCGGCACCATACAACCACCCGCATCATGGGCCACATTCTCATGGGTAGAAACGCCAACAATCTTATTATCTTCTACCTCAAGCAGAGTAAAGAGATCGGAATGACCAAAATGGTCTGAGCGTCCAGCTTCTATTCCACCGGGATTATTCGAGGGTACGGCAATTTTATACGACGACATTAGATTCACCTTTTTTGTATTTTTTTAAATTTCAACACTCAACCCGGTCCACAACACATCACTCAGCCCGCCTCTTCCGGTGGTGGGCCAAACACCTTATCCGTCACCTTCACATACCACGCGGCAGACTGCACTTGGATTATATAGGATAGGGCAATCACCAGCGCCGCATTGGCCCCCGCCTCACCAAAGGCGTTGATGGCAATGGCCAGGGCAATGGACAGATTGCGCATTACTGTACCATAAACAAGGGCAATGGCATCGCCGCGAGCAAAGAACATCTTGCCGAGCACCGTACTCAGTACATAATTCAGCGTATAGATAATGAGCAGGGGGATAAATATGGAACCGAGAATTGCGGGATCCGCCATAACGGTTTTCGCCTTCAAAGCCATGGCCACAAAGACAATGCCAAGGACACCAATGGTGGACATGGCTGGAAAACGCGGGGCTATGGACTTTTTAAACTCCGACATGGTGTATTTCTGCAACAGCGCTGTCCGGGTCAGAAAGCCCAACACCATGGGAATAAAGACGATATAGACGATCTGCTTGATCACCTGCACCATATTTACATCCACCGCCTCACCGAGCAACCCCTGGACATAAAAGGGAGTAGCAAGGGATCCCAGGGTCAGTCCAATAACGGTCATATTAATGGCAGCCCCCATATTACCCTTGGCAAACCCGGTCCAGGATATGGTCATGCCGCTGGTGGGAAGGAGTGCCGCCAGCAAAAGACCCAAGGCCAGATAGGGCTGATCCGCAAAGAACCATTTCCCCAGACCAAAGGCGACAAAGGGAATAATCCCGAAATTAATGACCTGGGCCAAGAGCTGCAGCTTCACATTCTTCAGCCCCTGCTGAAGATGCTTAATATTCAGCGTCACCATCATGGGGTACACCATGAGAAAGGTCAAAGGCATGATGAGTTGCTTCAAACCCTTAACGATTCCTGCATCAAAAGCCACCCCGAAACAAAACCCGCCAACCATCAAAAGAGGAATGGCATAAATCAGATTTTTATTTATTTTAACTAACAGGTTCCACATACATTTATCTCCTAAACCCTACAGGGTAATACCTGAAAAATTACACCGCCTCATCAATCATTGAGCGAATTTTGGTAAATGTTTCGGCAAGAGACGCAGGGAAGGCATCATCATTTTCGACCACCGCTCTAATATCAGCCTCACTAAAGCTCAAAAAACGGATCTGCGTTTTCCCATCTTTACTAAAGGTCATAATAAACTTAGGCATGAGAATAGCGCGCTCAGGATTGGCGGAAAGACTCTTGGAGGCCTTTTCCGGTTTACATATCTGAATCATATGCAGATCAAATCCCTCAGCCACTTCAGCACCATGCTGGCCGAAAGAATGAGCCATATCCATATTGCTTTCATTATGGATTACAAAGCCATATTTCCTAACGACCTCTCCCAAAGATTTGGCAAATTCTCTGGTACTCTTCAATGTCTCGGCGGCATAAACCTGATCTTTCTGCATGAAATTCTCCTTATAATATTCTTAAGTGGAAGCAAAGAAACCCCTCTACATTTTGTGCATATGTTCATATGTAAGACCGTACACATTTCTTGTCAAGCAAGAACTTAAGCGTTCTCTAATATTCCTATCCCCACCATTGACAGCACCATTCTTTCACGATATGTTCAGTCTCAAACTGTAGTTACAGCGAAAGAATATCCTGGGAGGGAAGATAATGGGCGAAAAGATTGTCATCATCGGTGGTGTAGCCGCGGGCCCCAAAACGGCCTGTCACGCGAAACGTCTCATGCCGGATGCGGAGTTCACGATCATTGACCAGGACAGCCTTATTTCTTACGGCGGCTGCGGTATCCCCTATTATGTTTCCGGCGATGTTGCGGATGAGGACGAGCT
>JAQIBE010000303.1 GCA_027859235.1 Desulfobulbaceae bacterium | reverse complement strand
AGGAACTTCGTCAGAGGTCCAGAATACATATGGATTCTCACGAGGAATCTTAACATGCTGTGGAATTGGATCAAGGCCAAGAACCTTGATAAAGGTAGGCAGACCAACACGTTGGATAGTCTCACCAACACGCTCACGGTTCTTACCAACTTCCATCCACCAGTCCCAGATATTCTCGATTACTTCGATAATGTCTTCATAGTCATTATCAGCGTTAACCTCGATAAAAGGAATTGTAAGAGTAGCCATCTGCGCGCCGTCAAGAATAGGAGCCTTAGCACCACAAAGGATGGAAGCACCTTTCACAAGACCTGGGCGACAAGCCTTAGGCATCATGTTGAGGCAATGCATACAACGGGTACAGTTCTTGTTGTCGATCTGAAGCTGGTCACCCTTCATACGCATACAACCGGTAGGGCAGAGAGCAAGAACGTCTCTTTCCATATCAAAAGCAGTAGCGTCAGTCTTAGCACCACCGTTTGGCTTATTATCGCCAGAGATGTATTTCGCAACTTCTGCTTGATCGATACGGATATCATCTCTCCAAGTTCCAATAACAGAGAAGTCAGAACGAGCGATAGAAGCTACACAGTCGTTTGGACAACCAGACATCTTGAATTTGAACTTGTAAGGGAATGCAGGACGATGAATCTCGTCTTGATAATGCATGGTCAAATGATGACAGAGTGAAGCGGTATCATAACATGAATACTCACAACGAGCTGTACCAAGACAACAGGCTGGAGTACGAAGGTTAGAACCGGAACCACCGAGATCTTGTTTCAGATCATGGGTCAGGTCATAGAACAGAGGCTCAAGGTTCGCGGTAGTTGTACCAAGAAGAATCATGTCACCGGTAGAACCATGCATATTGGTCATACCTGAACCGTATTTTTCCCAAAGATCACAAATGGCGCGAAGTTTTGCGGAATTGTAAAATTTACTGGAAGGCTGATTCAGACGTAGAGTATGAAAGTGAGCAACTCCAGGGAATTCTTTTGGCTTATCAGAATAACGGCCTACAATACCACCACCGTATCCAAATACACCTACGATACCACCGTGCTTCCAGTGAGTAATCTTGTCAACAAAGGACAGCTCAAGTTGACCTAAAATGTCCCAACACTCTGGACTCTGCTCAGCTTGACGCTTGATGTCTGTTACAAACGACGGCCAAGGTCCGCTCTCGAGCTCGTCCAATAAGGGCGTATCATGCTTTGGCATTTTCTCGTCTCCTCCTAAGGATCTTAATTAATGTTTAAGCTTTTATACCTCTAAGTCACCCTGGAGCTAAAGAACTTGCCAACAAAGGCGCGTTCACTGCTCCAAAATGAGAAAAAACAATTCTGAATAGGAATTCAGTTTTGTGAACTTATCTCCAAGCCTATTTTTTGTCAACCAAAATATTACCCTTAAAACGGTTGTTTTTTACTGGTGCAAAACAAGGCTACGTCACCCCTTATCCTTGCAATATCCTTCTGTTTCGTATCTATTCATTTTAAGATTAGTTTTCTGTATTTTAAAAAAAATATCTCCGAAGATTACACCATGGGACGACCTAAAAAAAACCGCATTTGCCAGACCACTATTTGCCAAAGTGGCTTTAAACCGACAGGCACTCCGTTACCTGAATTACCTCACGTTGCATTTCTTAATGAAGAACTCGAAGCCATACGGCTTTGTGACCTCACCGGCCTTACCCAGGAACAGGCAGGACTTGAAATGGGTGTATCCAGAGGAACCGTGCAACGCATCTTAACCATCGCCCGCAAAAAAATAGCCTCTGCGCTTGTAAACGGAGAGGCCTTGATTTTTAAATAGATTCAAGGTTCAAGGTTAAAGGTTAAAAGATTTGAGACTCTTTCCCCTCGTACCTTGAACCTTGAACCTTGAGCCTTTTACCTTTTACCTTGAACCTTTTACCTTGAACCTAACTTTAATGATGACAATTCCCACCGCCCTTACACGCCTGCTCGTTATTCATCTCGGGCAACTTTCCATCTAGATATGCCTGAGCCACATCACTGACCAATCCATACTCCTCTTTTGAGGCGAAGTAGACCGTCATACCAATCTCAGCACACATGGCAAGAGGATTGCCACCCATACCGCCAACAATCATCTTCTTGACACCAGCTTCAGCCAACGCCTTTACCGGAACCATACACCCGCCCGCGTCATGGGCCACATTCTCGTGGGTCGAAACGCCGACAATCTTATCATCTTCAACTTCCAGCAGGGTGAAGAGATCAGAATGACCAAAATGATCTGAGCGCCCAGCGTCCATGCCACCAGGATTATTCGTAGGTACTGCAACTTTATAGGATGACATAAATTTCTCCATTTTATTTTAATACAACACAACTAAATTTTGATTTGAACCACAGATGAACACTGATGGACACAGATAAAATATCTTGTAGGACAAATCCGTGTGTATCCGTGTTCATCTGTGGTTCCTTATTTTACCAACTAAGGGCCTGTGCAAAAATAAGCGTTACAACGTTGCTTGTCTTTTTATCATTTACGATTCCACAGGTGCAGGACCAAAAACCGTATCCGTCACCTTCACATACCACGCCGCAGACTGCACCTGTATTATATATGCCAGAGCAATCACAAGAGCCGCATTGGCCCCTGCCTCACCAAAGGCGTTAATGGCAATGGCCAAGGCGATGGATAAATTGCGCATAACCGTACCATAGACAAGAGCAATGGCATCTCCACGAACAAAAAACACCTTGCCAATAACCGTACTTAAAACATAGTTCAGCGTATAAATAATGAGCAAGGGGATCATTATGGTACCAATAATTGCTGGATCAGCCAGCACCGTTTTCGCTTTTAAGGCCATGGCCACAAACACAATGCCAAGCACACCAATCGTTGACATTGCGGGAAAACGCGGAGCTATGGACTTTTTAAATTCGTCCATAGAGTACTTCTGCAACAGGAGTGTGCGTGTCACAAAGCCGAGGGCCATGGGGATAAAGACAATATAAACGATCTGTTTGACAACCTGAGCAACATCAACCTCCACCGCTGCCCCCAACAATCCCTGCACATAAAAAGGCGTGGCAAGTGACCCCAGAGTTAAACCAATCACGGTCATATTTATAGCAGCTCCCATATTACCCTTGGCAAAGCCTGTCCAGGAAATGGTCATACCGCTTGTGGGCAGCAACGCGGCCAACAAAAGTCCCAGGGCCAAATAAGGTTGGTCCGCAAAAAATATTTTTCCCAAGCCAAAGGCCGCAAAAGGAATAATTCCGAAATTAATAACCTGGGTCAAGAGCTGCAGCTTCACATTCTTCAGCCCATGATGCAAATGCTTAATATTCAGCGTTACCATCATGGGATACACCATGAGAAAGGTCATAGGCATTATCAGTGTTTTCAGGCTCTTAACAAGACCCTCATCAACAGTCGCGCCAAAACAAAAACCACCAACCATCAGGATGGGAATCGCATAAATCAGATTTTTATTAATTGTAATAAGTAATTTCCACATACATTGTCCTCCTCACCTCAGACAAAATAAAAGCCAGCAAGCTAGATAGCCTCATCAATCATAGAACGAATTTTGGCAAACGTTTCCGTGAGAGAACCTGGAAAAACATCATCATCAACAACAGTCAGGATGTCAGCTTCAGCATAACTCATATATCGAATCTGTGTTACACCACCCTTTGAGAAGACCATGACAAATTTAGGCATGAGGATTGCTCGTTCCGGGTTAGCCGAAAGACTCGGAGCAGCCTTCGCCGGTTTACATAGTTGAATCATATGCAAATCAAAATCGTCAGCGACCTCAGCACCGTGGGCCGAAAACGTCTGGGCCATATTCATGGTGTCAGCATTATTGACGATAAATCCATATTTCTGCACAACAGCCTTAAAATCACTGGCAAATCCTGCGACACTTTTACCCGTCTCAGCAACATACACATTTGCTTGTTCCATAACACGCTCCTCTGAATTTATTGAATTCCAGTACAAGCCATTGCAGAACCTTAATCCAACAATCACCTGCAACTTATTTTTTTGTACATATGCCCACATTTACCACCATTACAGTCATTGTCAAGGAGGAATTTAAGCATTTTCTAATATTCTTATTCTCACCATTGACAGCACCATTCTTTCACGATATGTTCCTTTTTTTAGCTATATCTACACTGAACGCAGACCTTTAGGAGAGAACATAATGGCAGAAAAAATCGTCATCATCGGTGGTGTTGCAGCAGGCCCTAAATCAGCCTGTCACGCCAAACGTCTCATGCCGGATGCGGAGTTCACGATCATTGACCAGGACAGCCTTATTTCTTACGGCGGCTGCGGTATCCCCTATTATGTTTCCGGCGATGTTGCGGATGAGGACGAGCT
>JAQIBE010000209.1 GCA_027859235.1 Desulfobulbaceae bacterium | reverse complement strand
TTTCTACCCCTTACCTTCTCTTTAAGAACCACTATCCTTAACGGTCGTAGCTACTCCCGAGTTATCTCCGTCCAAAACTGGACTTGTTACGTATACACGTAACCACCTCTCCATAAATGATTTCATTTTATTTAATCACATCTGATTTTTTTTTAACAGAAATACGGGAAGAAATATCAGAAGGGAGCCAGTGGCAAGGTTAAGCAATGGCAAGTACTCAGAATAGCTGACAGCTTGAGCGGTATTTGCTAAAAAGAGTTTACAAACGAGCCATGGTATCGCTAGGCTTAAAAGTGATCAGGATGTAGCCAGGATTTTTGGCGACCCGAAAAAAACGATTTATCACCATCACCCATCACCGAGGAGAGGACAGATGAATGATGCGCGAAGAAGTTTTGTCAAATTGCTTGGCGCCACCACCTTGGCCATGTCCAGTCTCAGCAGTGCCGAGTTGGCCCGCGCTGCAACCGGGCCGGATCAGGGCGGGGTGCGTTGGGGCATGGTGGTGGATCTGCGCCTCTGTATCGGCTGTCAGGCCTGTACCGTGGGCTGCACTCTGGAAAACCAGGTGCCTTTGGGAAATTTTCGCACTCTGGTTTCGAGTTACGAGGTGAGCAGCGGCGGCGCGCCGCGGCGTGCAACCCTGCCACGCCTCTGTAACCATTGCGCCAAACCGGCCTGTGTCACGGTTTGCCCGACTCAGGCCACGACCAAGCGGCCTGACGGGGCCGTGGTGGTGGACAGTTCGATCTGTATCGGCTGCGGCTACTGTGTTCAGGCCTGCCCCTATGATGCACGCTTTATCAACGAGAAAACAAAAACCGCTGACAAATGCACCTTCTGCCTGCACCGGTTGGAGGCGGGTCTTCTGCCGGCCTGCGTGGAGACCTGTGTCACCGGAGCCCGGGTTTTCGGCGACCTGCATGACCCGCAGAGTGCTGTTTCAAAGTTGCTGCAACGCTATCCGGTCCAGGTCCTGAAAAAAGAGATGGGGACCGAACCCAGGGTTTTCTATATCGGTCTCGATGAGTCATTGAGCGACCGCGTCCACGGTCGCCAGGTCCTGGTGCCGGCCGGCGAATCGCCAGAGATGGAGGAAATGTAATGGAAAATAACATTATCGAACTCATCGCCCTGGGCCCCCAGATCCATTGGGGGCTACCCATCTCCCAGGACATCTTTTTCACCGGCGTCAGCACAGGGGCCTTCCTTCTGGCCGCCCTGGTCTATGGCTTCGGGGAGAAGCGCCTTGCCCCGGTGGCCCGACTCTCCCTCATCGTGGCCCTGGCCTCGTTGCTGGCGGCACTGCTCAACCTTGTCGCCGATCTGCACCAGCCCGGGCGTTTCTACTCCCTCTTTTTTGAGATGCACGCCACCTCCCCCATGACCTGGGGCGTCTTCCTGCTCAATGGCTTTCTCCTCCTTCTGCTGCTGCAGATGTTCTTTGTCTTCCGGGCCGACTTTGGCCGCCGAGCACAGAAGGCCACTCCGGCCAGCCAGGCCCGTAATCAAAAGGTATGCAGGATCCTCGCCCTCATCGGCCTCCCCCTGGCCCTTCTGGTACATGCCTATTCGGGGTACATTCTCGGGGTAGTGAAGGCCAGGCCTCTCTGGCACAGTTCGCTTCTGCCCCCAATTTTCCTGGCGGCGGCCCTGGTGAGCGGCCTTGCCATCATGATCCTTCTCGCCGGCCTCCTGGTCCGGAACAGGGAGGGCAAGATTCCCTACCCCCTCCTGGATCGCCTCGGCCTCCTCCTGGCCTGGAGTATTACAACAGACCTTGTCCTCCGCCTCTTCTGGTACACCATCGGCATGGCCTACTCCTCCGGACCGGCACGGGAGGCCGGCGCCTTGCTCTTTGGGACGTCCTTCACTTCCGCCACCATCCTGGAACTTGGCTTCGGCCTGGTTCTACCCCTAACGATCATCTCTTTCCCCTCCCTGCGGCGCATCAGGATCCTCTTTTTTGCCGCTGCCCTGGCAGCTGCCATCGGAGTCTGGGTCTTCCGATGGCAGCTGGTCATCGGCGGTCAGATGCTGCCCAAGACCGGGGCGGGGTTTTATCTGTATGAACCACCCTTCTGGGGAAGCACAGGCGTCATGCATGTCATCGGCAACTTCGCCTTCTGGATCTTTATGTTGATCGTCCTGACCTGGGTTCTGCCCTGGCGGAATGAGGAGAGGGCCGATTCAGCAACGTCGCAGGTCCAGAATGATCGTGCAGTTACGAGCCAAGGAGCGTAAGAACATGGAAAGAAAACGTCGTAATTTCTTAAAGGCCGCAGGAGCCGTTACCAGTTTGGGCATCTTTGGGGTCGGTTATAGTCCGACCCTGCGGGGAATCGCCAAGGGCTGGTGGGCCGGAGACAAACCTACCCACAACATTTACGGCAATGCCCTGACCCCCGAATGCATGGTTGACCGCAAGACCGGAGAAGTGACACCTAATCCCGACCAGTATGTGGCCAACACCGTGTGTATGGGCTGCGTGAGCCTCTGCGGGGTACGGGTGCGGGTGGATAAAAAGACGGGCAGGGTGCTGCGGGTGGCCGGCAACCCCTATCATGTCCTGGCCGCAGATCCGTATCTGCCCTATACGACTTCCATCAAGGAGAGTTACAAGGCCCTGAGCGGCTACGGGGAATCAGGCCTTACGGCCAGAGCCACCGCCTGTGGCCGCGGCAACGCGGTGCTGGACAAGCTCTATGATCCGAATCGGATTCTGGTCCCCTTGAAAAGGGTGGGCCCGCGTAACTCCGGGAAATGGGCGCCCATTGATTTTGACAGGCTGGTGGAAGAGGTGGTGGAAGGGGGAAACCTTTTTGGCGAGGGCGAGGTGGAAGGGTTACGCGCTATCCGCGACGTCAAGACCCCCATCGACCCCAACCAGCCTGAGCTTGGTCCCAAGGCCAATCAGCTGGCCTGTATTGCCGGCTTCAAGGAAGGTCGTCTGCCGTTTTTTGCCCGCTTCGGCAAGACCTCGTTCGGCAGCATCAACTTCACGGGTCACCGCGGCAACTGCGGATTGACCATGCGGGCCGGATACGCCGCCTTCCTGGACGACTGGCAGAACTATCCGCATCTCAAACCGGATTTTAACAATACGGAATACCTCCTCAATATCGGTACCGCCCCGGCCAATGCCGGCAACCCCTTCATGCGGCAGGGCAAGCTGGTGGCCGAGGGCCGGGCTGAAGGCCGTCTTAAGGTTGTGGTGGTGGATCCGCTCTTGACCAATAGCGACTGTAAGGCCGCCGGCGAACAGACGGAGTGGGTGCCTATTCTACCCGGCACCGACGGCGCCTTGGTCATGGGGATGATCCGCTGGATATTGGAAAGCAAGCGCTTCAATGCCAAATTCCTCAAGGTCCCGGGCAAAAAGGCTGCGGCCCTGGCCGGTGAACCGAGCTGGTCCAATGCCAGCCACCTGGTGGTCGTGGAGGAAGCCCATCCCCTCAACAAAAAATTCCTGCGGGCCGCCGACCTTGGGCTGGCCGGCAAGGGGCAGGATGACAGCTTCATGGTTATGGATGCGTCCTCCGGCGCCCTGGTTCTGGCCAAAGAGGCCACGGCCGCCCGGATCTTCCACACCGGCCCGGTGCAAATCGGCAGCCGGCAGGTGACTGTCAAAACCAGCCTGCAGCTTCTGCTGGAAGAGGCGCAGAAATACACCCTGGCCCAGTACAGTTCCGATTGCGGTGTTCCCGAGGCGACCATTGTCAGGCTGGCCCGGGAGTTCACCTCCCATGGCCGCCGGGCAGTGGCTGATTGTCATGGCGGGACCATGCACAGCAACGGTTTTTATACCTCCTATGCCATAGTCATGTTGAACGGCATGGTGGGCAACCTCAACTGGAAAGGCGGGACGAGCGCTGGCGGCGGCCGTTTTCCTGATTTCGGCCGAGGCCCCCGCTACAACTTCAAAAAATACCCTGGCAAGGTGAAACCGACAGGGGTGCCGATCAGCCGGGAGTTCCAGTACGAAAAGACCACGGAATTCAAGCTCAAGAAGGAACAAGGCAACCCCTACCCGGCGGAGGGGCCATGGTATCCTTTCTCTGCAGCCATCCAGGGGGAGTATATTTCTGGCGCCCTCAACAGCTATCCTTACCCCTTGAAGGCCATGATTCTCTGGAACACGAATCCGATCTATGGCCAGGCCGGCTTGTACAGCCAGGCCAAGGCGGCCTTAGCCGATCCCGGGAGGTTGCCGCTTATCATCTCCATTGATCCCTTTATCAATGAGACCAGCGCCTTTGCAGACTATATCGTGCCCGACACGGTGCTCTATGAGAGCTGGGGGGCCGCCTGGCCCTGGGCCGCGCATCTGACCAAGACGAATTCGTTCCGGTGGCCTGTTGTTGAGCCGCCGCTGGCAAAAACCAAAGAGAATATTCCCATCTGCATGGAAAGTTTTATCATCGCCGTGGCCAAAAAAATGGGTCTACCCGGCTTTGGAGACAAGGCAATCCCGGATGCGTCCGGCAAGCTCCATGCCCTCAACACCCCGGAAGATTTCTTTCTGCGTGTCTTCGCCAACGTCTCCTTTGCCGGAAAACCGGTGCCCGATATAAGCACAGAGGAGCTGGTCCTAACCGGTGTCGAACGCCACCTGCCAAGCCTGCAGGCAATTCTTTCTGCCGAGGAATGGCCCAAGGTGGCCTATGCCATGGCCCGAGGCGGCCGTTTTCAGGCCGCAGCCAAATCCTATGATGGCGACTGGCTGGGGGTGCGCTATGCAAAACCGGTGCAGATCTATAATGAAACCGTGGCATTGACCAGAAACAGCCTGAGCGGCCAACCACTCAGTGGGGTGCCGACCTGGATGGCGCCCGTTTTTGCCGATGGCAGCCTCATCACCGATACCTACAGCCGGCAGGATTGGCCCTTTCATGTGATCTGCAGCAAGTCGCAGTTGCAGTCTTCGCACTCCATCGGCGCGGCCAAGCTGCGCCAGATCCACGCCCGCAACGGTATCATCATCCACCCGGCCGATGCGCAAGATTTGGGCATTCAAACCGGGGACCTCGTCCGGGTGACCTCACCGGGCGGCAAGGCGGAGGGCATTGCCGATTTACGGTATGGTGTCCAGCGTGGAGTTATCGGGATTGAGCATGGCTTCGGCCACTGGGGCCTGGGGGCAAGCCGTGTAATCTTGGGCGGGGAGACCCGTCGGGGAAGTCTGGCCCGGGGTGCCGGGGTGGCCCACAATCTCCTGGGAATTGCCGATCCGAAGCGGCAGGGCATCTCCACCCTGGCCGACATGGTTGTGGGGGCGAACGCCCGCCAAGACATTATGGCACGGGTGGAGAAGGTATGACCATGAACATACAGGGGCATGACATTCTCAAGAACTCTGTAGCCACGCCCGGGTCTGGCATTCTTGCCGCCCCCGAAGCATGGCGCCAAGAATGCCAGACTTGGGCGCAGCTCTTTGGCCTTGCCGCAGCCATCTACCTGCGTGAACCGGCGGTTGAGCAGGCCAGAAATTGTGCGGCGGTCGGGCAGGCGCTTGCCAAGCATCTCCCGGACGAGTCCTTTGTCCACTTTCTGACCCGGATGGCGGCAGAGGACATGGCTGAAGTTAAACAGGAGTTTTTTGATTTGTTTTTTGTGCCTGTTTCAGGCAGCTACTGTCCACCCTTTGGCGAAATAGCGGGGCCGGATTACAGCACTGAGCACGGCGGAGTGGCCCAGGTTTTTCAGAAAACCGGCTTTAGCCCCTCACTCCTGCCCGGACTACCGTCTTACCTGAGACGCCTCAACCGGCCGGACTATATAGGGTTTGAGCTGGCCTTTATGTCCACTATTCTAGAGGATGCAGCGCTCAGTCAGGACAGTGGCAAGGCCAAGGGTCTTTATGAAACAGGGCTTTTCTTTCATGAAAAATATCTTGCCTCCTGGGCCGCTAAATTTGGCCGTCAAGTTGCAGAGAGAGCACAAAGTGACTATTTCCAGGCCTGTGGCCTCCTCACCCTGTTTCTGACTGATACGTTTGCAGCCGGCAGGCCGGACCAGGAACCGGGGCAACATAACCGCCCGAGATGAAAAAGAGAGGTGCGCTGAAAATTTTGGCAGCGGGTGCTCTAGTCTAGCAGAATTTGATGACAGGAAATGCCACAGGGGTGAATTGAAAAATTCCTGAGATTAAATGTGGCAATGTTAACGCTAAGCTAACGGCCCGGCGAAGGTGGATCCGTGTTGAGCGATTGGTTAAGTGCCCTTGCACGCTCAACCTCAACATGCCAAAGCCAGAAACCACCACAAATTGCGACAACCCCGAAAACTATCATCGGCCACACGGGGAAATCCAAGGCGAGCAACTCGCCAGTATCACCAAC
>JAQIBE010000131.1 GCA_027859235.1 Desulfobulbaceae bacterium | reverse complement strand
AATATTGCCGATGGTCATGCGGGGTGAAAGGGCCGAGAACGGATCCTGGAAGACAATCTGCAGATCGGACCTGAGTGTCCGCATTGAACTTGCTGAAAAATTCTTCAACTCTTCACCCTGATAGAGGATCGAACCAGAGCTTTGCAAGAGGCGAAGAATGCAATAGCCAAGGGTGGATTTTCCTGATCCGGATTCCCCTACAATGCCAAAGGTAGTGCCTTTTCTGATGGTGAGAGATACATCATCAACCGCTTTGACATCGGCAATCTTGTGTTTGAAAAAACCTTTTGTCACAGGGAAATAACAGCGAAGATTTTTTATTTCTAAGAGATCTTCTCCCCCCAGAACCACCTCTTTACTGGTGGATGGAATGGCATCGAGTAACTTCTGTGTGTAGTTATGGGCGGGGGCCGCAAATATACGAGCGGTCTGACCCTCCTCCACGATTCTGCCTTCACACATGATGTACACACGATCTGCAAATTTACGAACCATATTCAGGTCATGGGTAATGAGAAGAATCGCCATGTCACGTGATTCCTGGATGGATTGCAGGAGCTCAAGGATCTGGGCCTGAATGGTCACATCCAATGCGGTTGTTGGCTCATCTGCAATGAGCAGTCCGGGGTTACAGCTCAGGGCAATACCGATCATAACCCGTTGCCGTTGTCCCCCTGACAGTTGATGGGGGAAGACGTCCATCTTCTCTTCTGGACCCTGGATCCCTGTCTGTCTTAAAAGCGCAATTCCCTTGGACCATGCTGTTTTTTTGTCCATCCTTTGATGGAGCAATAGGGGTTCAATGATCTGCATGCCAATGGTTTGGACGGGATTTAATGAGGTCATTGGTTCCTGGAAAATCATGGAGATTTGCCGTCCACGTAATGAGCGAATTTCCGCATCCGTCATTGCTATGATCTCCTGTCCCATAAACTGGATCGACCCTTCAAGACGGAAACGTTCCCCTTCTAGGAGCCGCAGGATGGAATGGGCCAGGACTGATTTTCCTGAGCCTGATTCGCCCACAAGGGCTACGGTCTCATTGCGGTTGATCGCCAGGGAAATGTCCCTGAGAATCTGTTTTTCACCTTCTGATTCTGGAAACCAGCCGTTCAAGTTTTTAATGGTCAGCATGTCGCCATGCCCACTGCTATTTTTTCCGGGGATCATAGGCCTCACGCAGCGCTTCACCAATAAAAATTAAAAGAACCAATGTCACAACCAGGACAATGAAGGTTGATAATGAAATCCACCAGGCACCGATATTTGCTTTACCCTGGGCAAGCAATTCTCCAAGGGAGGGGGTGGGGGCCGGGACACCGAGCCCCAGGAAATCGAGGCTGGTGAGGGCAATAATCGCACCGGATAACGAGAAGGGCAGGAAGGTGATAACCGGTGTCATGCCGTTTGGCAGGAGATGGCGATACATGATAACGATGTTTGAAACCCCCATGGCTTTGGCTGCCGTGACATAATCAAGGTTCCGTGATTTTAAAAATTCTGCCCGGACATAATCCGAAAGCCCGATCCAGCTGAAGAGAGAGAGAAGACCCAACAGAAGCCATATGGATGGTCTGAATATCGTGGCAAAGATAATGAGAAGATAGAGGGCCGGTATGGATGACCAGATTTCGATCAATCGCTGGCCGAAGAGATCAATCTTTCCGCCGAAATATCCCATGACAGCCCCAATGAGGATTCCGGCGATGGTACTGATTATCGTCAGGGCGAAACCGAATAAGATAGAAAGACGAAAACCGTAGAGGAGCCGTGCTAACACATCACGACCGCGGTCGTCTGTTCCGAGGAAATTAGATGTGCTGGGGGGAGACGGCACGGGTACACCCAGTTCATAATTAATGGATTTATAACTATGGGGATTAAGCGGGAAGACGGCAAAATTTGGCTCGGCGGTGATTTTCTCCAGGATAAAAGAGCCGCGGTAATCAGCAGGGGTCTCAAAATCGCCGCCAAAGGTGGTTTCCGGGTATTCGTGGACATAGGGGAAGTAATAATTCCCTGCATATCGAATCAGAAAGGGTTTGTTGTTGGAAAGCAACTCGGCGCTGCAGCTTAATATGAGAATGATGGTAAACAGAATAAGGGAGTAGAACCCCCGTTTATTTTGTTTGAATTTATGAAAGTGGCTGGCTGTCATGAAGGGTTCTCTAATTGTCACTGGCATCAAAGGTGATGCGTGGATTGACGAGGACATAACTGATATCTGAGAGCAGCCGGGCAATGAGTCCTAATACAGAAAAGAAATACAGGGTACCGAGGACAACAGGGTAATCGCGATTCAAGATAGATTGGTAGGATAATAACCCCATGCCGTCCAGGGAAAAGATGGTTTCAATAAGCAGACTGCCGGTGAAAAAGGCCATGATGAATGCCCCTGGGAAACCGGTAATGAGAGGGATGATGGCGTTTCTGAAAATATGACCGTAGAGGATCTTATTCTCGGAAACTCCCTTGGCCCGCGCGGTTGTCACATATTGCTTGTGCATCTCTTCAAGAAAACAATTTTTGGTGAGCAGGGTCATCATGGCCAGGGATGAGACAGACATGGAAATAATGGGCAGTACCATATGCCAAAGGTAGTCGAGCACCTGCTTATACACCGGTAATTCATTGAAGTTATCGGAGACGAGGTTGCGCAGGGGGAAGATGTTGAGGAAATTTCCCCCGGCAAAAAACACGATAAGGAGGACAGCCAGGACAAAACCCGGAATGGCATAGCCCACCAGGATAAGAGTTGAAGAAATAAAATCAAAACTGGTGCCGTCCCGTACAGCCTTTTTAATCCCCAGGGGAATGCACACGCCATAGGTAATGAGAAAAGACCAGAAGCCAAGGGACATGGATACGGGGAGCTTTGAGACAATAAGGGAGGTGACAGAGGCATGGTGGTAGTAACTCTCGCCAAGATCAAAGACGAGATAGTTTTTCATCATGGTGAAAAAACGGGTAAGGGGTGGCTTATCAAAGCCATAGGTCTGCCTAATTCGTTCAATCTTATCTGCGTCAAGCCCCTTATTGCCCTGGTAGGACGTGCGTATCGCCGTGACCTCACCACCCTGGCCGCTGCCCGACTCAAGCTCGGCGATCATCCGTTCCACAGGTCCTCCCGGAACAAACTGCGTCACCGTAAAGGTGATGACCATGATGCCGAAGATGGTTGGAATCATGAGGAGGGTTCGTTTTAATATATAGTTGAGCATTTTCTATAGGGGCTGATGGATAGGAGGACTTAATCTACCTTTGTCCACCACGTCATGAGGATGTCAAAGGTTGAGTAGTACAGGGGGATTGTTTTGGGTTGGTTGAATTTATTCCAATACACAACACGATGGGACGGGGCGTACCAGTTCGGAATAACATAATAGCCGTACCACAGCGCGCGGTCAAGGGCTCTGCAGGCCGCAATGAGGCTTTGCTGGTCGCTGGCGTAGATGATCTGCTCCACCAGGAAATCAACCGCCTTATTGTCAACGCCTGCATAATTACGTGAACCGGGCTGGGCTGCGGTTTCACCGGACCACATTCCCCGTTGTTCGTTGCCAGGGGATTGGGACTGGCCAAAGACATTGACCATCATATCGTAATCAAATGTGCGCATATTGCGGATGTAGAGGGCGATATCAACAGTGCGATAATGAGCTTTAATACCCAGTTTTGCGAGGTTCCCTGCAAATGGGGCCATAACTCGCTCAAAGGATGGAGAGGCCAGCATGATTTCAAATTCAAATGGCGTGTTGTTGCTGTCACGCAGGGCTCCATCCCTGTAAGCCCAACCCGCCTCATTCAGGAGTTGTTTAGCACGGAGTAAGTTGCTCCGTAATTGCCCTTTTTGAGTCGTGGACACAGGGGTAGGGGGGGTGGTGAAAACCTCAACCGGAAGATGTTCTTTAACCTGGTTTAAGAGCTGCAGTTCCTGTTCGCTGGGGAGACCGGAGGCCGCATAGATGGAGTTATTGAAATAAGAAGAACTCTGTTCATATTGATTAAAGAAGAGAGATTTGTTAGTCCAGGTGAAATCAAAGGCAAGGCCCAGGGCCTGTCGTACTTTTCGATCTTTAAATAAAGGGCGGCGGGTATTGAAGACAAAACCCTGCATTCCGGCATTGAGTTTATGGGGGAGATATTGTTTCTGAATTTCCCCGGATGCAAAGCGTGAACCTTGCATATCACGGGCCCATTGCTTGGCAATGTTCACCATCATAAAATCGTAATCATGGGCCTTAAATGCTTCGACAGCAATGGTCTGATCTTTGAAGAATTTATAGGTGATGGTGTCAAAATTGAACGTGTTTTTACGGGTCGGGTGATTTTTCGCCCAGTAGTTCGGATTCTTTTTATACACAATGTTCTTGCCGGGGGAAAAGCTGTGAATCGTATAGGGACCTGAAACTACGGGAATGGTGAACCCTTCTTCATTAAAGGGGTGTTTGGTATAATATGCTTTAGAAAATACAGGGAGTTCACTGGCAATAATATGTATCTCCCTATTTGGTTCCGTAAAGAAAAAGCGTATATGGTGCGGATCAATAATTTCAGCATGGTCAATATCCTGAAAATAGCTGGAGTAAAAGGGGTGTGCGTCCTCAGATTTTAATATTTCCAGGGAAAATTTCACATCTTCAGTGGTAATGGGGCTCCCGTCTGAAAATGTGGCGCTCTTGTTAAGCGTGATCAACATGGAGAGTCTGTCGGAAGCCAGCTCAATGTCCTCAGCAATAAGCCCGTATCTGGCAAATGGTTCATCAAGGCTGGCAACGGTTAAGGCGTCAAATCCGAGCTCCTGCAACCCGTCCGGGGCCGCACCTTTTAGGGTGAAAGGGTTGAACTTGTCAAAACTTCCCAACCCGTGGAGGGTTAAATCCCCACCCTGCTGCGCATCTGCAGATGTGTAGTCAAACTGGCTGAAATTTGCAGGGTATTTCAAGTTGCCATCAATGGAGACGCCATGGGCAGCGTTTGCCCCGGGGGGAATGATAAGAAGCAAGGCAAGGCTGATACAGGTGAAGAGGAGGTGTATGGAGTCGCTCTGGTTATTTTTAGTGATCATAACCAAGGCTTACTGCTTGGAGCAGTCCGGAAAGAATGTGGGCAACAACGGTCATGATGTCGGCATCATGGGAGGTGAAAGATGATTCCTTTTCTGATAATTCTAAAACTCCAACCAAAGTGCCATGGGTATACAGAGGAACGCCAAGAAGAGAACCGATGTCATCTGAAATACGCACTGTTTTATGATGGGTGTTTTGGGTAATAAGCATACCTTTTTGCAGGAAAGAGGTTCTGCCCTTGGAGTAAACCCAACCGGGAAGCCCTTTGTCTATACTCAGTTTTTTACGGGGATATTTGCCAACCCCGGCAAAGAGGACGCAGACAAGTTCCTTGGCCTCACTGTCGGCAAGATAGAGTGATGTGTTCTGGCAGCCAATTGCCTCATTAACCATCTGCATCACTTGATTGAAAACCCATGGATCATGCTTTGTATTCTGCACCAGCATTGATATATTAAGCAGGAAAACAAGCTCCTCCCGGCTCAATATATTAATGAGATCTTCTGGAATGAGCTGGGATAGTATGCCTTTGCGCAGAGTGGGCGGATCAACGGCATGCATTTGCATAAGTATATCACCCAGTTGGCTGGATTCAGGGGAGTGGTCTGCCCACCTGAAGAGTCTGTCCTGCAGTTTCGAGCCGGTAAGTGGCGGGGGTGAAGAGTCCTTGGCAAGATGCTTCTTCTGCCAGGATAAGGCTTCATCTATAACGTCTTTACTGACAAGATCAAGCTCTAGGAGTATTTCACCAAGCTTTTGCCATTTGACTTGATCAACCTGCGTTTTGGCCGAAAGGTTGGCGATAATATTTTCCAGGTATGGGTTTCTTTTCTCGCCAAAATAAGTAATGAGATATTGATCCATTCTTCCCAGGAAATTCAGGCGGGGTCTGACAATGTTCTCATAAAAGGCGATGGTGGAGGAAAGAAGCTCATCAAATGAATCAAAAACCTGGATGTTCTTTTTCTGCAGGGTTGATTTTCCGTGAAATTCATACGCTTCACTGAATTCTTCGTACAAATCTGCAAGGTGGTCCATATATTTAATATCAGCCATCTGGGCGATAATATCAGAGGAACCAACCATTCGCGCAATGATGCCGTCAGCACCTGCTGCATGTTGGTCCAGATCCGGTAACGCTTCAAAATCTGTTGTTTCTATGGTGTTGAATACGAGTTTCTTAATGGACTCGGGGTATTGTTTCTGGGTGAGATACTGGGCGCAGATGGTTTGACTCCGGAGGATGTGGGTAAATGAGTATTTACCGCCAAATCCGTCTTCATCGCCTTTGTCTTTAATGTACCCGGAGTCATGAAATAGACTTGCAATTACCAAACTGGTGAGGTGACCCTGGGCAAGAGGGTCTGAAGGGTTTTGTGTATTCCAGCCACTGGCCATTCGTAAGGCTGTGAGGGTGACATCTAGTGCATGCTGAAAGGTATGATACGGTGCCTGGCACGCTTCATATTCTGGCCAATTTCCAGAGTAGAGGTTATCTACATCCTCAAGAACGGAGCTGAGTTCTTCACTCATAGCGAAATCGTGATCTAAAAGAGACAGGATTTGGTCAATGGTTGTTTGTGAGGTAATGTTTTTAGGTGTCATGGCCAATGGGTTATGTATGTTAGGGTGATGTACTTAATGATTTATTATACCGTTTTTAATGACTAAAACTAGAAAAATAGACATTCATGTGTTAGATAATGGGCAAAATTATTCACGTTGTTTTAACTGAAAAGAATTTAAGGGTATCTTGAAAAACTAGCTATTTCGGAGTCTACGCTTACCTGTTTGAGAACAAGAAACGGTGAAAATAAAAAACGCAGCATATTGGTCATATGCGAGTATTTTTCTTTTTACAGTGACGCAGTAATTGGGCAAGTAAGCGAGTTTACGAGACTCTGAAAGAGCAGTTTTGCAAGGTGGCCTTAAGCTGGTTATGCAGGGCTTTGCATAGTAACCCTTGGAATCTGGTGAGGAGCCATTATTATGGGAAAAACTATAACTGAAAAAATATTTGCAAGTCATCAAAGGGATATTCCTTCCGAGGAGAATATGGTTTTAGATCTTGATGTGGTTATGTGTCATGAAATCACAACACCCATAGCCATTAATGATCTTGTTGAACGTAATCTCGACCGTGTCTTTGATCCTGATAAAATTAAGGTGGTTATTGACCATGTAACGCCATCGAAGGATTCCAAAACCGCTTTGCAGGCTAAAATCCTGCGTGATTGGGCTTTTAGAAATAGTATCACAGATTTCTTTGATATTGGTAAAAATGGTGTTTGCCATGCCCTTTTTCCTGAAAAAGGGTTTGTCCGCCCGGGATACACCATCATCATGGGTGATTCCCATACCTGTACCCATGGCGCTTTTGGTGCCTTTGCAGCGGGTGTCGGTACCACGGATCTTGAGGTTGGCATTCTGAAAGGGGTCTGTTCTTTCCGTTTGCCCCAGAGCATGAAGATTAATATTGAAGGGACCTTGCCTGAGGGTGTCTTTGCCAAGGATGTTATCCTCTATATTGTCAAAGAGCTCACGGTAAATGGTGCTACCAATAAGGTGATGGAGTTCTGGGGTGAGGTTGTCGACGCCATGGACATGGAGTCGCGCATGACCTTATGTAATATGGCGATCGAAGCGGGTGGAACCTGCGGTGTCTGTATGCCTGACCGGGTAACGGCTGAGTACCTGTGGCCCTTTATTAAGGATCAGTACACCACCATTGATGCTGCTGTGGCTGAATTTGAAACACTCCATTCCGATGCGGATGCGGATTATACAGATGAGTTGACCTTTAATGTCTCGGATCTTATTCCCCAGGCAACATACGGCTTTAAGCCAGATGAGGTTAAATCGGTGGTGGAACTTGAGGGAACCCCTGTTGATCAGGTGTATATCGGCTCCTGTACCAATGGCCGGATTTCAGATCTGCGTGAAGCCGCCGCTGTTTTAAAGGGGAAGACGCTGGCTGTTGGAGTTCGTGGAATTCTCGCTCCGGCAACGCCCCTTGTCTATGCAACGGCTATGGAAGAAGGTCTCATCAAGATATTTATGGATGCCGGCTTTTGTGTAACCAACCCAACCTGTGGTGCCTGTCTTGGCATGAGTAATGGTGTCCTTGCCAAGGGTGAGGTGTGTGCATCCACCACGAACCGTAACTTTAACGGTCGGATGGGTAAAGGTGGGATGGTTCATCTCATGAGCCCTCGCTCTGCTGCTGCTGCTGGTATAAAGGGCTGTATAACAGATCATCGGGAATTATAGAATTTCACAGGTTTAACAAAGGTATAATATTATGAAAAATTTTAGTGGTTCAGTACTCTTTCTTGATCGAAGTGATATTAACACCGATGAGATTATCCCCGCAAAATACCTCACAGAGAACTCCAAGATTGACCTTGGTCCATTTGTTCTGGAAGACTTAAAGCTTGAGGGGTTTGACCCGCAGAGAGATGTTGCTAAGGCACAGGTCATCGTGACCCGGAATAATTTTGGTTGCGGATCTTCCAGAGAGCATGCTGTCTGGGTTTTTGAAGTGAATGATATTAATGTGGTGATCGCTGAGGGGTTTGCCCGTATTTTCCGGCAGAACATGTTTAACTGCGGCATGCTGGCCATTGAGCTGCCAGCACCTGATATTGATGCCATCTTTGCTTTAGGCACGGACGTGGCGATTGCGGTGGATGTTGAAAATGAAAAATTAAGTGCTGCAGGTGGCGGGAATACCCTTGAACTTTCCTTGCATTTGAACTCCTTTGATAAGGATCTTGTTCGCGCAGGCGGCTGGCTTGCCTATGCTGATCAAAAATACTAACAGAGCTTCAGAAGGGGCGGCTCATTTGCGGGTTCTGGTCATTGAACCCTATTATGGCGGCTCCCATAAGATATTCTTAAATGAACTCAAACAACATTTGCCGTCGTTTGAGTTTCTTTTTTTGACCCTGCCTCCAAGAAAATGGAAGTGGCGCATGCGGATGGGAGCCCCATGGTGTGCCGGGCAGCTTCCTGCCCTGCGTCATGTTGATGTCGTCCTCTGTTCCACCTTTATCGATGTAGCCGCTCTCCGAGGTCTGGGGCCTGGTTGGCTGCATGACATACCTGTTCTTACCTATTTTCACGAAAATCAATTTGCCTATCCTGTGCAGAAATATGCTGAACGGGATTTTCACTTTGGTCTCATTAATTATTTGTCAGCCCTGGCCTCGGATGGGCTCGCCTTTAATTCCCAGTTTAATTTAAGCAGTTTTCTCAAAGGTTGCCGCGGGATTGAAGGGAGATGTCCGGATATGGAGATGGACCTTACCCTCCAGATCCTGGATAAATCCCAGGTGTTGTATCCAGGTATGGATTTTGAGGAACTCGATGCAATTCCTGATGCCATACGCAATGATGTGACCACCTTTGTGTGGAATCATCGTTGGGAGCACGATAAAAACCCGGAAGGCTTTTTTGAACCGTTCTTTAAATTACATAAAAAGCAGATCCCCTTTAAATTGATTGTCCTGGGGCAGTCGTTTCAGCGCAATCCCCCAATATTTGCCGAGGCACAGGCAAGGCTCGGCAGTCATATGACCCATTATGGTTATGTTGAGGACCGCAGTGAGTATCTGGCCTTATTGAAAAAAGGCGATGTGGTGGTTTCAACCGCAAATCATGAATTCTATGGGATGTCTGTTATTGAAGCAGTGCGGGCAGGGTGTCGGCCTCTTCTGCCTAAGCGCTTGTCCTATCCTGAATTATTTCCGGCAGAATTCTTGTATAAATCCACTGGCGATCTGTACCAGAAAATACGAGGACTTTGTATCCCGGCAGATCCGTTGCTGCCCCTGGACAACGGGATTCTTCTTACGGAACAATTTGGCTGGCCTGAGCTTATTGCGAGATATCAGCAGTGGTTTGAGCAGGTGGTGTAAGATTTAACGAACGCCTTTGCTGCCGCGGAAAAGAATTGAAAATCCTTCGATATAGTTGCGGTTTAAGGCAAGGAATGGGCAGAATTTAGGCGGGACATTCTTTATGTCTGGAGAACATTCGTCCATTTTTTTAATTAAAACATTGGTCATGGGGATGAATTGGTTCTGATTGAGTGTGTTGTTGAATTGATACACATGACCACTGATATGATAGCTATTCCCGCCGACCGATCGTGTCATGATTTCGATGCCATCAGGCGTGACTCTTTTTTGATTCATCGCCTCGGATCGAGAGCTGTTTCCCATCTTGCTGAACTCATCATTTGCAAAAATGATTTCATCCATATCAAGGAAATAGGTGTCATAGGAAAGAATCTTTTCATCTTTCACCATAATCTCAACATCTTTCAGTCGGCGAAATCCGAGATACAGGGGGACGTATTTTTCAGTGAGTTGGGTTTTCGGGGGGTTGTTTAACCAGGAAATGGTTCGACGCTCACGGCATTCATCAACGGACAGGGAAAATTTTATTGTTTTGGCAGCAAGCTCAAGAATAACAGCCCATGATTCAATTATTCCGGCCTCTTCATGCTGGCTTGAGTGAAAAGCTGTCTGTTCAGTACGCCCAATCTCCATCGTTTCTACCTTAACCGCTGTTGTCAATTGCATTTACTTCTCCAAGTCTATTGAATTTCTAGTCAAGAGAAGGAGTAACGTAGCGAAATATATCATATTTGTGAAGCGTTTTTATAGAGGTGTTTTTTTTACCAGTCGTTACTGCTCTGTCTCGGTAAAGTTGCGCTCTATGAAATCACATTCTTTCGGGGAGAGATCAAAGGTGAGTTCAGCCTTACGAAAAGTCTCTTTCAGCGTGAGTGATGGGTCTTCTTCACGCTTGTTACTTACCCAAACGAGCACTTTTTTTAATTTGTCACAGTTTAGAGCTGGCATGGTCTCCCTCATCAAGCTTATTCATAAATAGGTTTTAATATAATGGCGCTTAAGGGTGGAACCGCAACTAAAATATGTTGAGAAGATTCGCCAAACGGTTCATTAATGACCTGTTTGACCTCAGGATTGGTGATCCCGCTGCCGCCGTATCGACTATTGTCTGAACAGAAAATTTCCTGGTAGGGGGTGCTATCCGGGACGGCGACTTGATACTCATACAGAACCTCAGGGGTCATGTTGAGGAGAATGACCACATGCTCTTTTGGGTCATTACCAATACGGGCAAAGGAGATGATGGAACGGTTTACATCTTTGAAATCCATCCATTTGAAACCATCATAGGATAAGTCCTTCTCGTACAGGGCAGGGGTCGTTGCGTAGATCTTATTTATTTCTGCCACAAAGGTCTGGAGTTGACTATGGAGTTCTTCCTGTTGCGGCAGATGCCAGTCTAAACTTGTTTTGCAATTCCATTCACTGATTTGGCCGAACTCGCCGCCCATGAAGAGGAGTTTTTTGCCTGGATGGGTCCAGAGCAAACCGTATAATAAGCGAAGATTGGCAAATTGTTGCCACCGGTTCCCGGGCATTTTAGACAATAATGATTTCTTGCCATGCACCACTTCATCATGGGAAAGAGGCAGAATAAAGTTCTCAGTGAAGGCATAGAGGAGTGAAAAGGTGAGTGAATTATGATGAAACTTGCGGTACAGGGGATCTCTGCTGAAATAATCAAGCATATCATTCATCCAGCCCATATTCCATTTAAAGCCAAAACCCAGACCGCCCTGATCAGTTGGTTTTGACACGCCATAAAAGGAGGTCGATTCTTCAGCAATAATGGTGACATCAGGGTTACGCTGTCCTGCTATTGAAGTAAAATGACGAATGAATTCAATGGCCTCAATGTTTTCTTTGCCTCCATATTTATTTGGGACCCATTCCCCCTCAGAACGGCCATAGTCGAGATATAACATTGACGCTACAGCATCCATACGGATGGCATCAATGTGATAGACGTCAATCCAGTAAAAGGCACTGGCCATCAGAAAATTGGCAACCTCATTACGCCCATAATTAAAAATCAATGTCTTCCAGTCCGGGTGCTCGCCCTGGCGCGGATCATCATGTTCATACAGGGCGGAACCGTCAAAACGCCCCAGGATATGACCATCGGTCGGGAAATGTGATGGTACCCAGTCAAGGATAACGCCAATATCATTTAGATGACATTCATCCATGAAATATTTGAAATCCTGCGGTGTCCCCATTCTTGAGGTAACAGAAAAATAGCCGCTCACCTGATACCCCCATGATTCATCAAGGGGGTGCTCGGTAACAGGCATGATTTCAATGTGGGTAAACCCCATCTCCTTGACATAGGGAACGAGGGCATCTGCTATCTCCCGGTAGGTGAGAAAACGTTCAGGGTCGGCTGGATCTCGCCGCCATGAGGGTAAATGTACCTCATAGATAGACATTGGTTGTGCGTATACGGACGTTTCTTTACGTTTATGCAGCCACGCTTCATCCTGCCATGCATAATCATCCGCAATTCCCCAAACAATTGAGGCGGTCTTCGGTCGTAATTCACCAAAAAATTGATAAGGATCGGATTTTTCTAAAAGTCCACCGTGTTCACTGAGGATTTCATATTTATATATCTCACCCTTGCTGATTCCCGGTAAAAATAATTCCCAAATTCCAGAGTCACCAAGGACGCGCATTTGGTGAACACGGCCATCCCAATAGTTAAAATTACCAATAACAGAGACGCGCCTGGCTGCAGGAGCCCATACTCTGAAGACTGTACCAGCAGTTCCATCAATAGTAATAGGATGAGCCCCAAGTCTTTTGTAAATCTCATAATGGGTGCCATTTTTGTATAAATGGCAATCGTAGTCAGAGAGTTGGGGTGAAAAACGATAGGGATCTTGAAGGGTGCGAACAACATTATTATAGCAAAGGGCTTCAAAATGGTACTGGTAGTTATCGTGGTAGTCTGTAATGACAAGTTCGAATAACCCTTCCTCACGCATTTTATACATATCTTTCTTTTGCTGACTCGCGACAAGTTTAACAGAGTCCGCTAAGGGTAAAAAGACTCGAATAACGGCACAGGTCGGATCATGCTCAAGGATGTGAAGGCCGAGAACCGTAAACGGGTCATGGTGGTTTGCGCTAATTACCTTGTCTAGTTCTGTAGATATGTCAAAGCTCATGGATTCTCCTGAGATGGGCCGATGTGAAATTTTATCGAGATCATTATATATAGTGCAGATATTTGTAACAAGACTAGCATATATCTTCCGGATAAATCTAATTAAATTTAGATGTTGCGGAAAATGTCCCAGGGTTTGATCCGACTATCTAATAAGGTGTTTTTATACATGATTACCACCCAACTTCAGTCAATGGTATGAGCAATATTGGTTTTGACAGAGTTTCAGAGTGAAGTTGACAGGTTACGGGTGCCAGTTTACGGTTCAAGGTGAAACGAATCAGATAACGTCAACATCCACGATGGTAAACTGCCAACTGGTTTGAATGATAGAAGAAGATTAGACGCTCGTGTACGTTAGGCTGAAGCTGGAATGTATTTA
>JAQIBE010000184.1 GCA_027859235.1 Desulfobulbaceae bacterium | reverse complement strand
ATTGATTTCCACGAAGGGGACTTCACCACTCCTGTCGCTCTGGACAATCAGCACTTCGGCTTGATCATCATGGCCAACTTTCTCCATGCCTACGACCAGAAGAGTGCCCAGGAACTCCTGCACAAGGCCTGCGGACTCCTTAGCGAGGACGGCGTCCTGGTCATCCATGATTATTTCCCCGACCGCAAGACCGGAGCCTCCGCCAAAGGGGTGCTCTATGACCTGCACATGCTGGCCAACACCTATAACGGCACCTGTCATGGGACGACCACGCTCCTCACCTGGCTCAGGGACAATGGCTTACCCCATGTTGAAGTCATGGACCTTGCCTCCGACTCCTCACTCATCATCGCCTCCAACTCCCAATCCGTCTCCACCACCGTCAACTGGCAACAGCTCGCCCGGGAACATGGTTTCCGCACCGGAGTTGTTGTGGATCCGCAGGATGTCATCACCGCGCCATGGGTGGCCATGAAATGCCAGTTCGGCTGTGATAAATTCGGCCGAGGTCTGCAATGCCCGCCCTTCAGTATGGAGAGCCAGAAAACCCGCGAACTTCTCGACTCATATAGCCAATGTTTGCTGGTGGAATCCACCCCGCCGGGAAACCGCTTCCACGAACAGCTCCTGGGACTCGAGCGCACCGTTTTTCTGCAGGGGTACCATAAGGCCTTCGTGCTTGGTGCCGGCCCCTGCACCCTGTGCCAGTCCTGTGACACCACCGCACCCTGCAGCCAGCCAGCCAAGGCGCGCCCTGCCATGGAGGCCTGTGGCATTGATGTATACGAGACAGCCCTGAAGGCGGGGCTGCCCCTTTCCCCGCGAACCGACCAAAGCCAATATGTAAAATATATTGGCCTGCTGCTGATCAAATAATATGCAACACATCCTCCTTGTCCAACTCCCCACCTCAACCTTCACCTCGGAAAAGGTTTACCCCCTGGGCCTTGCCCGCTTAAGCTCCCTCGTGCCCCGAAGTATGGACAAGGCAGGGCTGGATCTCAATCTCTTCGGCGACCCATGGCCCGTTTTAGATGAGAAGCTGCGCACCTGGAAACCGGACCTCGTCGGTTTTTCCTTTCGCAATATGGATCCACTGGCGCAGATTCACTCCTCCTATTTTCCCGTCCTGCAAACGGCAGTGAATCTGGCCCGCAGACGCCTTCCCGAGGCCCGGATCATCTGCGGGGGGCCCGGGTTTTCCCTCTTTGCCGAACCCATCCTCGAGCTTCTGCCGTCCCTTGACTACGGGATTCGCGGCGAGGGGGAGGCAGGATTCCCCCTTCTCTTAAAACCAAACGTTGCCCAGGATATCCCGGGTCTCGTGTTCAGGCACCAGGGGTCCATCGTCAGCAATACCAACCATCATGCCGACCTGAACGAACTGCCGGAGCTTGACACCGAACTCTTTCCCCCGGCCGACTATCTCAGAAAGAATGAATATGTCGCCGCCATGGGTGTGGAAGGTAAACGGGGCTGCTCGCTCACCTGCGGCTACTGCACCTATCCAGCCCTGGGCGGCAATAAGAGCCGGCTCCGTGATCCGCTGCAGGTGGTTGATGATATGGAGGAGTGCCGGCGGCACGGGGCCCGGATCATCCATTTCACCGATTCGGTGGTAAACCGGCCCGCCCACCATCTGCGGGCCATCTGCAAGGAAATCCTCGCCCGCAATCTTGACATGCAATGGACCGGTTTTTTCAGGGAGGATCATCTGGATCAGGAGCTTGCCGACCTTGCCGTGCAGGCCGGTCTTGTCACCTTCTATTTCTCCGGGGACAGCCTCACCAGCCACGGGCTGCATCTCCTCCAGAAAAATCTCTGCAAGGAGGATTTATTTAATGCCGCCCGGATCACCGCCCGCACAGGGGTCATCACCTGTTATCATTTCATGGCCAACCTGCCGGGGGAAACCGAAACCCACCACGAGGAGGGTAGGCAGACCCTGGAAACCCTGTTTGCCATTCATCAACCCGCGGCCAATCTCGGGGCAATCATCTTATCCAGTATCAGACTCTATCCCGGCAGCCCCCTCACCACCGCCCTGCAGCAGCAGGGGCTGCTTGAGAATATCAATCTCCTCTATCCCACCTATTATAATCCCCAGGAGACCAGTCACCGGCTCCATGAACTCATCGCACTCTGCCATGAACGGGGTATTCAAGATCGGCTGGTCCAAAATCCATGAACGTCCTTGTCCTTGAACACCCCAGGCTGGAGTCAACACCCCATTTTAACGACATTGCCAATACCCCGCTCTGGTCCTGCGTCATGGCGGGTTATGTCTATTCAGCCCTCAAGACAGAGGGAGTTGAGGTCAGCTTCCTCGATGCAAATGCAGAAGGGTTAAATTTTAGCCAGACCATCAGCGCCATCCGCAAATATAACCCGGATCTCCTCACCATCAACACCGTTTACTTCTGGGAACACACCAGTCTTCTGTTTGCCATGCTCGCTGATCTGCGCAGACAAAACTTCACCGGTCATATCAACCTCTTTGGTTTCTTCCCCACCCTGCATCGCGGGAGGCTCCTTGCCGACCCCAGCGTGGACTCCATCGCCAGCGGCGAATGTGAAGTAACCATCGTTGAACTGGCCCGAAATCTCACCAATCCGCAAAACATTGCCGGTCTCATAACCAAAGACCACCCGTTTACCCCCAGAAAGCAGATCCAGGATCTGGACAGAATCGCCTTTCCCCATCGCACCCCAACCCAGCTCACCCAGCCCGTCTCCATCCTCGCCAGTCGGGGGTGTTACAACCACTGCTCCTTCTGTCCCATCCCCTCCTTTTACAATAACGGCCCCTTATGGCGTGGCCGATCCATAGCCAATATTATGGCGGAAATAACCCGCCATGCGGAACAGGGTATTCAGGACTTTTATTTTGCTGACCCCAACTTCATCGGCCCGGGCCAGGCAGGGCGACAGCGCATCCTTGACCTGCTCAGCAGACTTCAGCCCCTGGATATTCGTTTCGGCATGGAAACACGGGCAGGGGATCTGGACGATGAGCTCATGGAACATCTGGTGCAGGGTGGGTTAACCAGTCTGCTCATGGGGGTTGAATCAGGTTCGAGCAGCCGGTTGCAGGATTTTGGTAAAAATGAAACGGTGCATGAGAGTGAACGGGGTATTGGTATCTGCAGGCGGGGAGGCATTGAACCGGAGATCGGCTTTCTCATGTTCACCCCGGACTCGACACCGCAGTCCCTGGCCGAGAATATGGCATTTCTCCAACGCAATAACCTCCTGGACCGATTGGATCGCACTGCCAATCTCCTCTGCCATCAGCAAATCATCATGGCATCCACCACGGGGTTTCAACAGTATAATGACCGAGGTCTCCTGCAAGAAGATGACCCTCTGGGTTTTATCGGCAAGGTGGAGTTTCAGAACGCAGAGGTGAAAAAAACAGCGGAAACAGTGATCCCCCTCTGCCATTTCATCCTCCAACAGACAGGGATGCAGGACTCCCCCCTGTATTTTAGAGGGGCTGGCAACTATGAGCAGTTCACCGAACTAAATGATCTTTTGGTGGCAGAAATCAGCCGACATATCAAGCAACCCGCCACCGCCGACCTCCACCATTCACTGC
>JAQIBE010000180.1 GCA_027859235.1 Desulfobulbaceae bacterium | reverse complement strand
CTGTTGTGGCATTCAACTCCTCTCTTTATTATCTGACAGAGGATGAAGATGGCCCGCAGCTCCGCTTGACTCAAGCCGATCTGGCTTTACTGAAGCACGCCGTTGTTCAACGTTTTCGTTTGATTATCCTGCGGGATTTACAGCCGGAAAATAGAACCAAGTCAATATATCGCGGTCTGGAACGGAGTTGTGCCAACTGGTTTCGGCTGAAGGGCTATTGTCAGAAAGAAGCTCTCGAAAATGCGGCTGTTCGACTCGAGGTTGCTGAAGCATTCACTGCTTTTTTGCGGATGGAGTTGCGTGAGGTTGCTGAGCAGGGCGGCCAGTCATGTCTTAATTGCACCTGTGACCGTTTGCAACAGTATGCTGAAGCGCTTGGGCTTAATCTTGATGGTATTGCCCATGGGTGGCGGAAACTCCTGAACTAGGCTGAGTGCAGGAGGCGCTCGATCTCTTGACAGGCCTTGCTTGTGCCTCCCTGTCTCTGTTGCGCATATTTTATAAACTGACGCTGGATTTCATGCCGATCTGTCGGTGTTTCCAGTTCTGCCAGTAAGGCGCGCGCGGCTTCCTGCCAGTTTCCTACCCTGGTAACGAGTTGCTGGTGAAAGATCTCCTCGCCGACCCAATAGAAATTTGACCATGATCCGCCAATGACGGGGCGTAACCCTGTACTGAGGGATTCAAGAAAGTTTTGCCCCCCCAATGGTGCCAGGCTACCGCCGACAAAGGCACTCTCCGCCCTTTGATAACCCTGTTGTAACTCGCCGATGGTATCCCAGATGATGACGGTTGGCTGGGTCACCGGGGTAGAAATATGTGAGCGTAACCGGCACGGAATGTGATCCTGTTGCAGCCTTTTATGCCAGGTGTTCACGCGTTCCATGTGGCGCGGAAAGAGGCCAATGATGAGTTGCGGGTTCTGGTGCAGCAATGTGTTCAGCATTTGCAGTACATCCTCTTCTTCTTCCCGGCGGATGGAGCCGAGAATGATAAAGGGGAGATGGGCTGGAATGATGGATGTGAGCGGGCAATCCGTTGTAAGGTCTACTGTTGTCCGTAAAATTCGATCAAATTTAATATTGCTTATAGTCGTTGTCCGTTCTTTTCCGAAGACAGTGGTGAAGCGCTGACCGTCAGCCGGACTCATGGCGAGAATAGAGGTTGGGGCCAAGCTCCTCCAGATGGCGGGCATGCGTAAATAACCCCGCATGGATTTTTCTGTCATCCGGCCATTCACGACACAAACCTTGATCTCCTTCATTTTACATGCATGTAAAAGGCCGGGCCATAACTCACTTTCAATAAGAACAACCAACCGGGGCTTGACCATGGTGACTGCCTGGACCATGGTTGCCGGGCGATCAAATGGGCAGTAACGCAGGATGAGATCTATGTGCGGGCTTGCTGGCGTTATGGTCTTGAGAATGTTCAGTCCCTGGGAGGTGTTGGTGGTGACGAGGACGGTGAGGTCTTGAGCTGGATTTAATGTGGTGAGAATTTCCTCAACTAAATAGGCTTCGCCAACGGATGCGGCCTGTATCCATAGATCTGCCTCTGGCAGGGTCTGTTTGAGAATACGCTCATCATAACCAATTTTCATGCGCTTATGAAAGCGCAGGAGTGGTGCCATGATGGCCCAGAGTAAGCGATAGAGGAATAAGGCTTGTTCTGTGGCAGAAGGCATGGGGTTCATGGTCTCATTATTGTTGATTTTGAATGAGGGCTTCAACAATGGCGACATCTTCAGGCCGGTCAACCCCGTATCCCTGATGTTCTGTGATCACTACATGGATGGGGATGTTGTTCTCAAGTAGCCTAAGTTGTTCAAGTTTTTCCTGTTTTTCTAAAAACGAATGGTCCAGGGCCATAAATTCTCTGAGGGTCTTCATGCGGAAGCCGTACAAGCCGATATGGCCCCAATAGGAATCATTGTGACCATCCCTCGGAAAGGGAATTTGTGCCCTGGAAAAATACAGGGCCTGCTGTGAATTTGAAATGACAACCTTGACCTGATTCGGGTTCACTGCCTCTTCCCTGCTGATTTTATGGGCGAGGGTGGTGACTAAGGTCTGCGGATTGCTGAAAGGCGCACTCAGCTGGCTGAGCATGGCCGGATTCAGGGCGGGTTCGTCACCCTGAATATTGAGAATGACCGCATCATCCTCTGCCTGTAACAGGGTGGCCGCCTCAAGGACGCGCTCTGTCCCGCAGGTATGTCCAGCGGATGTCATGAGGATCGGGATATCATAGGCTTTGGCGGCAGCAAAGATCCTTGCATCATCCGTGGCCAGGACGGTCTTGTTTAAATCCGGGCATTGTGCGGCGCGATGATACACATGCCAGAACATGGGTTTGCCGAGGATTGGCGTGAGGGGCTTACCTGGAAAGCGGCTTGAGTGATACCGGACAGGGATGATGCCGTAACATGGGTTTGTGGCCATAGGTGTGTTGTTTCAGCTGGAGATTGATGTGAGAGCTCTTTGCACGCAAATTACCATACCACTGGTTGTTTGGAAATGGACATCTTTTGAGGGAGTCTGGGCTACATACAGCATTTCTTATATTTTTTGCCGCTGGAGCATGGACAGGGATCATTTCGGCCCATCTTCTCCCCAACCGTAACCGGTTTTGGCGGCTTGGGTATTTTGATGGGTTGCATCCGCTCTGTCACCGGGGTGAAACAGGCCCAGTCCTGCATTTCTTCTATGACATCGGTGATGGGGGCAAGGCCCTGGTCTTCCTTTAAGTCTTTCAGGTTTTCTGCAGGGGAGCGCTGCAGCAGTTCCCTGGCATCGCTCCAGGAGATAAAGGTCTCATTGGCCAAATTTGCCGCGTAGGCCTGCTCCAAGGGTATTGCGCAACGGTTTGTGCCCAGTCGGCTTACCCCGTCGGCCAGATAATTCCACACATGGGAAGGCTCTTTTTCCAGTTTATTGGTGAGGAGTTCCCGGAAATAATCTTCAATAGTTTCA
>JAQIBE010000172.1 GCA_027859235.1 Desulfobulbaceae bacterium | reverse complement strand
TCCTCCGGACTATCCGTTTCAAAACTGACAAAAATACCGGTAATCCCCTTGGAGTAATGATTGAAAATGGCTGAACGCACGGTAAGGGCCTCAAGGCCCTCCGGATGCAGGGCTTCAAGGGAGCGTTCAAAATGAATTTTAGTCAATCCCGGAAGCGACAGGAGAACGAGAAGGCCGGATAAGAGGATGAGAGGTTTCGGGTGGCGAGACACGAGGTTGGCCAGGGTCCCGGTCCCCAGCAGTGAGAAACCCTTCTGGTGCCGGGTTGGATTGCGTTGATCCAGCCAGTTGAGCCAGGCGGGCAGGGCCCAGAGGATGGAGATCAGGGAGAAGAACAGACCGAGGGCAACCAGCCAGCCGATCTGCTGCAGGACGGGTGATCCGGTAAAGGTCAGGACGATAAAGGCGGTCAGACTGGTGAGGCCGCCGATAAAGACCGCCGAACCCGTTTTGAATATAGCGTTATACGTTGCGGTTTCCGGCGACGAACCGTGAAACCGTTCCGAGCCGTACCGGTCATAGACATGGATGGCAAAATCGACACCCAGCCCGAGGACCACGGCGGAAAAGGCCACGGAGATAATATGCACCTGGCCAAAGACGAGGGCCATGACCCCGAGGGCCAGCTGCAGCCCGACCGCCAGCGGCAGAATGATAAAGAGGAGGACGGAAAAACGGCGGTAGGCGAAAAGAAAGAGGAGGCTGATGCCGATGAAAGAGCCGATCATGCAGTTCATGATGTCGCCCTTCATGACCTGCTCTTCCTGGGCCGCAATGACATAGCCGCCGGTGATGCCCACCTTGAGATCCGGAAAATCGGTAAAGATACGGTGACATTCATCCACCAGCAGTTTGGCATGGAGTTGCGGGTTTTCGGAGAATGAGGGGGTGCCGATAAGAATGACCGCCTGGCCATCGGCGGACATCATTTCAGGACGGTCAGCAAAATCCATGGTGCCCTGCATGGATTTGAGTTTTGTGATGAGAAAGCGGCGCAGATTCAGGGGGTCTTTAACCACCATGGCGGCCAGCTCCCCGCTGCCCGGGGTGGCGAGAAGCGCAAGGGAGCGGCGGATCTCGGTGTCCAGTTCGGTTTCGGAATTAAAAAAAGAGGCGAGGGTCTGATGATCTTCCGCATTGAGAAAATGACCCGGATTGGCCAGATAATCATCTAAGATATGACTGAACTCGGAGGAACTCACAGCCTCGGCCTGTCTCATAGTGAGGGTCTTGAATCCGGCCCGGTTCTGAATCGTTATTTTTTCCAGCCCCTGGAGGAGGGCTGCAGTGCGCTGGAGCAGCTCCTGTGGAGGCAGTTTCTTTCCCTCCACCAGGAGATATACCTTTTCCTGGCCCTCCGAGGAGGTCACGGTGTGGGAGAGGAGCTGGAAGGCACGGTTGTCCTGGGGCAGGAGCCCCAGGATATTCTGCTCGAACTTGAGTATCCCGGTGATGAGAACCGCAACAAGGATCACCGCACCAAAACAGGACAGGACAAGGGTAGGACGTTTGCTGATGAGTTGGGTGACTGTATTTTTATTCATGGGAAATACCACTGAGGCGTCCAGTCGTTCATGTAGAGGAAGGAGCGAAGCGCTGAGCGTCGTCTTTCCCGGGAGATGCAATCCTTATGCGCGAGATTTTACACAAGGCAGGAATGTTCACGTTAATAGGGTCTCTTGTAGTTTTTCGGTTTCAGCTTCAGGAGGGTTGAGGCGACACGGCAGAGGAGGCGGCCCTGCCACGGTTTGCCGTATTTCTTGGGGTTTGGGTGGAGAAAGCATAAGCGTCTGCATTTTATTTTCTGCATTCTCTCGGCAAAGTCTTCGTAGGGCCGCTGCATGTCAAGTGGAACGGTGAAAAAATCCTTCACGTAATAGCCGAAGGAGGTGAAGGTGGAGTTGCCGTGCTCGCCATGGGCCTGATAAAAATCCGTAAAGGTCCGGCGATCCGTCACAATACCGTAATGCTCAGGATCGATTTGCCACGGCGCACCCGGTTCCATTTCAATGGAGAGGGTGCGTAACCCGCGGATATGCTTGAACCGCTGCATGAGGGTCTTGCGCAGGGCAAAGGTGTCTTCCATGATTTTTTCATTCTC
>JAQIBE010000125.1 GCA_027859235.1 Desulfobulbaceae bacterium | reverse complement strand
AAAAAGGTCAATTACGACCCGGATGTGTACTCTGGCTTTGCCTTTGGACTCGGGGTGGAACGTATTGCCATGCTCAAATATGGCATCAATGATATTCGCCTCTATTACGAAAACGACCTGCGGTTTCTCCGCCAGTTTTAACTGCTCGAGATATTTGTAATGGTGAGGCCATCTTTGGTTTCGCCATTTTTTTTTATCGATCATGAATCCCTAACATGATCAAAGGTTCTGGACATTTCCTGCGATGAAATTCACTGTAGCTTGGCTTAAACAATATATTGATTTTGATTATTCCCCCCAGGATCTTGCTGACCGTCTCACCATGGCTGGGCTTGAGGTGGATGCGGTGGAGGAACTCTTCACCGAACTCAAAGATGTCAAGGTGGCGAAGATCCTCTCAGCCGCTCCCCATCCCGATGCCGACAGGCTGCAGGTATGTCAGGTTGAGGTTGGTGATGAGGTCAAAACCATCGTCTGCGGCGCTCCCAATGCGAGGGCTGGTTTAATCACAGCGGTTGCCTTGCCCGGATGCGTTTTGCCCGGGGATTTCAAGATTAAAAAGGGTAAGATCCGGGGCCAGGTATCTGAAGGGATGCTCTGTTCCACCAAGGAGCTTGGTCTGGCCGAGGGGGCCGAGGGGATTATCGAGCTGGCGGATGACCTTGTGTCCGGCACCTCCTTTTGTGAAGCCATGGATCTGAATGATATCCTCATTGAGGTGGATCTGACCCCCAACCGGCCTGATTGTGCCTCTGTTATCGGCACGGCCCGTGAAGTTGCCGGGATGTGCGGTACGCGCATCAAGCACCCCGTTGACCTTGATGCACTTCCTGCGCTGACAGGCACGGACGCCTTTTCTGTAACGGTGACGGATGACCGCCTCTGCCCGCGCTATGTGGCCCGCCGCATGACCGGGGTTACGGTTGCCCCTTCTCCCTGGTGGCTGCAGAAACGTCTCATCTCTGTGGGCTTGCGTCCCATCAATAATGTGGTGGATGCCACCAACTTTGTCATGCTTGAATATGGCCAGCCCATGCATGGGTTTGATCTGACCAAGCTTGAGGATAAGACGGTTATTGTCCGACCAGCCAAGGATGGAGAAATCCTCACGACCCTTGACGGCGGTGAACGCACATTGGATTCGTCCATGCTGGTTATTGCTGATGCGCAGAAGCCTGTTGCCGTGGCCGGTGTCATGGGCGGCGGGAATTCTGAAATTGATGATTCAACCACGGAACTCCTGCTTGAATCCGCCTGTTTTAATGCCGTATCGGTCAGGAAGACAGCCCGTAACCTCAATATTGGCACGGATGCCTCCTATCGTTTTGAACGTGGTGTTGATCCGGAACTGGCCCCCGTTGCCATGCAGCGTCTGGTGGATATTCTTACCGAGATAACCGGCGGTACGGTGGACGCGTCCGGGATAGATCTGGCAACCGGTGTTAAACCGCCAGGTGAATATGAGCTGCGGGTAGGGCGGACCAATGAACTCCTTGGGACCTCTCTCAGCGCGGCTGAGATGAGTGATTATCTCACCGGCATTGAAATGACGGTTCGTACCCTTGATGAGGATACCCTGGGGGTAACCCATCCCTCATTTCGCCTTGATATTGAACGGGAAGCGGACCTGGTTGAAGAGGTGGCCCGACTGTACGGCTACAATGAGGTCGGCACCACCTTACCCGTTGTACCCATGTCTTTCGCCTCCCAGGATCCAAAACGTATCCTGCGTAAAAAACTGACAAATGTCCTCATTGCCCAAAGCTGCTATGAGGCCATAAACTACTCCTTTGTTTCACCGCTCCATGCCGATCAGCTGGGTCTTCCTGAAGATCATGACTGGCGCAATAATGTTGCCTTGCTTAATCCTCTTACTGAAGAGCAATCCGTGATGCGGCGTTCCCTTCTGCCGGGACTGCTTGAAAATGTGCGGCGCAATATTAATCATCAGAACTCAGACGTGCGTTTGTTTGAAACAGGCAAGGTGTTTCATCCAAAGAATAAGGGCGAGCAGCCCCATGAAGAGCTGCGGATCGCCGTGGTCCTTTCTGGCAAACGGTACGGTCATGCCACACCACTCTACTGGAAGCAGGATGCTGTCGACATCTTTGATGCCAAGGGGATCGCTGATTCCCTTTTGTCGGAGCTGCGTCTGGATCAGGTCACTGAGGTTATTGGTGAATCTGCTGCGGTCTACGCCGGCGGTCAATGTGTCCGTCTGGAAATGGCTGGTGCCGAGATCGGTACCGTGTCCCATTTCAGCAGGGAGTGTCTGCGCCGCTTTGGTATAAAGCAGGATGTGTATTATGTGGATCTGAGCCTTGATGTGCTGGTGGGTCTTGCTGGTGCGCCGAAACAATTCTCACCCCTGCCAAGGTATCCATCCGTGCAGCGTGATATTGCCATGGTTGTTGCAAGTGGGGTTGCCGCTGCAGATATCGTCGAGTTCGTCACCCGCCGCAACGAGAAGAATGTGGAGTCGGTGGAATTATTTGATGTGTATGAAGGTGAAAATGTCGGGATTGGCTTTAAATCTGTGGCGATATCTGTTACCTACAGGTCTGAGAAGCAAACATTAAAAGAAAAGGCTGTGACCAAGAGCCACAGCCGTATTACTGACGCAGTCTTGTCTCATTTTGACGGACGTTTGAGAGAGGTATAAGGAAATGGAACGTTCCAACCTGACCCGCAAGGATCTAGCAAGAACTATAAATGAATCCCTGGGGTTGTCTCAGCGTAGCGCTGGTGAACTTGTGGATAGTGTATTTACAATTTTACGTCAGACCCTGTTGAAGGAAGAGACGATTAAGATTGTCCAGTTTGGCACCTTTACGGTGCGGAAGAAGACCTCCCGTATTGGCCGTAATCCACGGACGGGTGACACCATGGAAATCTCCAAGCGTTCCATGGTAACCTTTAAGGCCAGTAAGGGATTGCGTGAGCAGATAAATTCTTAAGCGGCGAGTTCCATGACAGATGCGTTTGGCCACGGTTTCATTAATGCAGATATCCCCGATAAGACTTATTTCAAGATCGGTGAGGTTTGTAAACTTACAGGGCTGAAACAGCATGTGGTGCGCTATTGGGAATCTGAGTTTAAACAGTTCATTCGGCCCAAACGAGCCGGTTCGAAACAGCGATTGTACCGGCGCGGTGATGTGGAATATTTTTTTCGTCTGCAAAAACTGCTCAAGGATGATGGCTTAACCATTGCCGGAGCCAAAAAGTTTCTGGCCGGCAATCGTGATTGTTTACCAATTCAAGCGGTTCCTGGGCCAGAAAAAAGCCCACAGGCAGATGATCCGCGTTTGAGTGAAATAAAACAGGATCTGCAATCTCTTTTGGATTTGCTGGAAAGAACGAAGGGTGCTTAAGTCATTCTTGACAGTGGAAATATGAAGTGCTAAAACAGGCCAGCTTCTGTGAGTAAGGCTGTGAAAAAAAGAATACCGGGATGTAGCGCAGTCTGGTAGCGTACCTGGCTGGGGGCCAGGTGGTCGGAGGTTCAAATCCTCTCATCCCGACCATTTATAGTAAGGGCTTAGGAGATTTCTCCTAAGCCCTTTTTTTTGTTCGGGGTACGCCGCCAAATCTTGATTCATTGCCGACACTTCCGGGTGATCTTCACCACTGCCCCTGTGATGTCCAAAAATTGACAGAGCTGTGACGGGTCTGCTATGTTTTAAGAATACAAGGAGAAGCAATGACCCGTATTCTTATTACTGGTGCCACAGGCCAGATCGGCTCTGAATTGACCCTGGCCCTGCGTGACATCTACGGGCAGGAGCAGGTGGTAGCCTCAGGGCGCAAACATCCACCTTCAACTGCCATAAGAGAGTCGGGCCCTTTTGTCTATCTTGATGTCACCGACTCCAGGGGCTTGGCTGAACTGGTTGCAAGCCATAATATTGACACCATTTACCATCTCGCCTCCCTGCTGTCGGCTGTGGCTGAAGCCCATCCCCAGCGGGCCTGGCAGGTTAACATGGACGGGCTGACCAATGTCCTGGAGGTGGCCCGGAAGCAGGGCTGCAGGGTGTTCTTCCCCAGCTCCATCGGCGTCTTTGGCCCCACTACCCCCCCAGATCACACCCCGCAGGACACTATACAGCAACCCACCACCATCTACGGCATTACCAAGCTCAGTGGCGAGCTGCTCTGTAATTATTATTATAAGCGCTTTGGGGTTGACTGTCGGGGTGTGCGCTATCCGGGACTGATCTCCCATGTCACCAGACCCGGAGGCGGCACCACCGATTACGCGGTGGAGATCTTCTATGCTGCCCTGTCCGGCGTCCCCTACACCTGTTTCCTTGGGCCTGATACCCGCCTGGATATGATGTACATGCCGGACGCCATCCGCGCGGCCGTCACCCTGATGGAGACGGAGGGCAGCAGGCTCAGTCATCGCAACGGCTATAATATCACGGCCATGAGCTTCAGCCCTGAAGAACTGGCGACGGCGATCCGCAAACACATCCCGACCTTTAGCATGCGCTATGAGGTGGATCCGGTGCGTCAGGCCATTGCCGACAGCTGGCCCCGCTCCATGGATGACTCGGTGGCCCGGCGGGAATGGGGGTGGCAGCCGCATTTTGCTATGGCTGAGATGGTCTCTGATATGCTGGCCAAACTTAATAGTTCCATGGAAAAAGGGGAGTAATGGATGAAAAAGCTCCTCCAGACACTTGAAACTGAACTTGCTGATCACCGTAAACGCGGCACTCTCAAAGACCAGGAACGGGTCATCGTAAAAAACATTGGTCCCCGGCACGGCTTCGGTCCCCGGGTTCTCCTTAAAGACCAGGGGAAGACCCCTTTTCTGTGCATGAACAGCAACTCTTATCTCGGTCTGGCCCACCACCCGGATCTCCTTAGCGCTGCCGAACAGGCGGCTCACACCTATGGTGTAGGCCCAGGGGGGGTACGCTTCATCAGCGGCACCACGAACCCCCATATTGAACTGGAGGAGGAGCTGGCCCGCTTCCACAGCCGACCCGCCGCCATGATCTTCAACAGCGCCTATGCTGCGGTGCTGGGTGTTCTGGCCCCCATGATCAGTCCGGAAACCGTAGTGATCAGCGATGAACTCAACCATAATTCCATCATCAATGGTCTGCGTCTCAGCAAACCAGCGGCCAAAAAGATATACCGTCATCTCAATATGGCAGAGCTTGAAGCGCTGATCGCAATGAGTGTGGGGCAGGCCAGCCGTATCCTGGTGGTCAGCGACGGCATTTTCTCCATGCGCGGTGACCACGCCCCCCTTGCTGAAATCCCTGCTCTGGCCCTCCGCTATGACGATGCATTTGACGACGGCATCCTGACTATCATTGACGATTCCCACGGTGTGGGCGTTTTTGGCGCGACAGGAAGGGGAACAGAGGAGTACAGCGGCGCGCAGGCCGACCTGCTCATTGGCACCCTGGGTAAGGGGTTTGGCGTCAACGGCGGTTATGTCACAGGGGCTGAAACCATCATCCGATATCTGCGGCAGACAGCACCCTGCTACATCTACTCAAACCCCATCACCCCGGCTGAAGCGGCCGCAGCAACAAGGAGTGTTCAGCTTGCTGACAGCGCTGAGGGCAAGGAGCGTCTGGCTAACTTGCGATTCCTCTCCAAACGTCTCGAACAGGGTCTCATGGACCTTGAATATCAGATTATCAGCAGTGATCATCCCATTGTGCCGATTGTCACCGGCGACACGAAGACCAACAGGGAGATGAGTGAATTTCTCTTCAGTAACCACATCCTTGTAACGCCGCTGAGCTACCCGGTGGTGCCGCTCGGGGAAGACGAAATCCGCCTCCAGGTATCTGCAGCCCATACACCAAGGGATATCGATTTTCTTCTCGCTGTAATGGCGGAATTTGCCAGTAAATCACCATGAACGCCTCTAGCAACAAGCTGGACTCAAAATCAACGTAACGCAGCATCTCCTGCTTGCAATAACAAAACCTGGTGAATTAATTGGCCAGAATCCATATTCATTATTTCGTGAACTTTGGGAGAAAAAATCCAGGGGATTCGATCCCTGCCTGCGCGTTCTCTTGAGTTGACCTTGATATAGACATATCTGGGTGTTCTGACATAGGCAGTTGTAAAAAAAATAACATGGCCAACTAGATGTCCATAGCTGCATAAGGGGCCATAAAGAAATTGCTATAACGGAGTCTGCGCTACCTGATCAATATTCTTAACGGCCCCTAAAATAAGGGAGAGGAATGAAATGACAGAAGCGCATTGGTCTCGGGATGGTAGAAGGACAAGGTTGCGGCGTGGAGCAGCATGGTGTCGCCGTCTTGCCCCGTGCCGTACAGGGAATCCCCGACAAT
>JAQIBE010000111.1 GCA_027859235.1 Desulfobulbaceae bacterium | reverse complement strand
AAAGCGGTCTGGAAATTTATGCAGGGCAATACCGGGAGCAATTTCCCCTTGATGTCTTTCAGACCGGTTCCGGCACCTCCACCAATATGAATGTCAACGAGGTCATTGCCTCTTTAGCGGCACAGAAGATTCATAAAACGGTTCATGCCAATGACCATGTAAACCTCGGACAAAGCTCAAACGATATCATTCCCTCCGCCATCCATCTTGCGGCCAGCCTGGCGGTGGAGACGAAACTCCTCCCCGGCCTGCACCACCTGATCCAGGTCATAACCCGGAAAAAAGATGAGATTGGGGCGATCATCACCACCGGCCGCACCCATCTCATGGACGCCGTGCCCATTCGCTACGGCCAGATTCTCGAGGGCTGGCTTGACCAGTTTGCCGATAACAGTGACCGGATCCAGTCCTGTCAGTCCCGTCTGCACCAGCTGCCCCTTGGCGGAACAGCGGTGGGCACCGGTTTGAACAGCCACCCGCAGCTGGCAATACAGGCCTGCCGCCATCTCAGCGAATACACCGGCATCCCCTTCACCCCCATGGCACATCCCTGTGTCGGAATCAGCAGTCAGGACACGGCGGTGGAGTTGAGCGGTCAACTTAAAACCCTGGCCACAACCCTCATGAAAATCAGCAATGATTTACGCTGGCTCAACAGCGGCCCGCTTGCCGGGCTTGGCGAAATATCCCTGCCCCCACTGCAGCCCGGCTCTTCAATCATGCCGGGCAAGATCAACCCGGTTATTCCGGAGGCCGTGGCCATGGTCGCGGCACAGGTTATGGGCAATGACACCACCATCAGCGTGGCCGGCCAGTCCGGCAATTTTCAGCTCAACACCATGCTGCCCATAATTGGCTACAACCTCCTGCAGTCCATCCATATCCTTGCCACAAGCTGCACCCACCTTGGAGATAAAGCCATTGCCGGTTTTTCCGTGCACACGGATCGCATAGAACAGAACCTGAGCCGAAACCCGATTCTAGCCACGGGCCTGAACCATGTTATCGGCTATGAGCGGGGAGCGGAAATTGTCAAAGCAGCCTACAAACAACAGCGGCCCATTCGTGATGTGGCCTGTGAGATGACCGATCTATCACGGGAAGAACTTACAGCGCTTCTCAACCCGGCCCGTCTCACCCAGCCCCATCAGCCAAAAGAAAAGACAGCTCCCGAGTAACGAGTCAGGACAGAACCAGACTTGCAGATATCCAGGATGAACTGCTGGAGGGTGACCCCAAAGAATAGAGCTGATCCATAAAAAGTCTTGGACATAAATCACCATACATTTTTAAAAGAATTGACCAAGTCGGCTGAACCCACTACATATTGACGTACGCTTAACCACGCAGAGTAAGGAAGATTTCATGCACCACTTTCCTTCTAATCGTTAACTCCTCACCGACCTTATTATCATGACCACAATCGGCATCATCGGCGCCAAAGGTTCCAACACCTGGCAAGCTGTCCATCACTACAATCCCACGGCAGAGATTCGCTGTTTTCCGCACCATACCGGACTTGCTGAAGCCTACGATGAGGCGAGGATCGACCTCATGGTTCTGCCCGTGTATAACACCAAGATCGGCGGCATCCTGCGCTCCTTTCAAATCATGGAAAAGATGCAGACGGGGTACTGGGTCGACAATATTGTCCAGCCCATCACCCTCTCCCTCGGCACCCTGGACTCCACGACCAAACTCGACATTATGACCGGGACCGGACAGGTCATGCAGCAATGTGAGGAGTATCTGGCCCATAGTTTCAGCGACTGCTCCCTGCTCACCACGGTCAATCTGGACAAGGCCATCACGGAGATCAAGGACCGGAATCTGACCAACCAGGGCGTGATCGAGTCTGAAGAACTCCTCAAGAGTCACGGGTTCATCATCCGCGAGCGGGAACTCACCCCCCATAACAAGACCCGGTACGGCGTCATCAGCAGAACCCCGGCCCCGCGCACCGGCTACGACGCCACCTCATTGCTGACCATTCCGCTGAAAGACCGGGTGGGCATGCTCTTCGACACCTTGGGGCAGTTTACCAACCGCGGGATCAATATCCTCGACATGCGCGCCGAAAACGACGCCAAGACCCAGAAGCTGCAGATTTTCATCGAGGCCGAAGGCCATCAGGACGATGGCCCGCT
>JAQIBE010000003.1 GCA_027859235.1 Desulfobulbaceae bacterium | reverse complement strand
GCCATAAGACCTTGCAGAAACAAAAAGAAACCACAGGACCAACATCATGCAAGGGATGCCATTAACCCGGCACTACAGGGTACCTTGAAAAACTAGATATTTTGTTCAAGAACAAGGAGCGGTGAAAATAAAAAGCGCAGCATATTAGTCATATGCGAGATTTTTTCTTTTTACAGTGACGCAGTAATTGGGCAAGTAAGCGAGTTTACGAGACTCTGAAAGAGCAATTTTTCAAGGTGCCCTACAGTTAGTCTGCGACTAAACATTTAAACCCCAGGAGATTACCATGAAAATCGCATGTTATATCACAGCAGCCCTACTTATGTTCAGCGCAAATGTTCAAGCAAAATCTGTCACATGTACTGTCTCCAGCGTCAAAGATCAGGTGGTCACATTACATTGTCAAAACAATGTAAGTATCTTGGAAACTGGACAACAGGTAAGAGTAAAGGAATTAAAAAAGAAAAAAGAAAAAGTCATTGAAGGATGCTAAGCAGTAGTAAAAAAAACATGCCCACTGAAATGACCATAGCTGCATAAGGGGCCGTAAAGAACTTGCTACAACGGAGTCTGCGCTTACCTGATCAACATTCTTAACGGCCCCTAAGGGAAATCCCCCTGGGCAAATTTGCGCCACAGGGGGATTTTCAATGTTACAAGCCTGAGGAGAAGAGAGGTTGTTACCCTTCACGGGTGAAAGACAGATTAACGGTCTTTTGCAACCTGGAAAGGGTATCGGTGATCACCACCCCGGGACCCGTATACGTCGAAAGACATTTTCCCACCACATGGGATGGCGAGACAACTTCCACCCTGAAGGCAACACCGGAGAGCGGGGAAAGGGTAACATTTCCCTCAAGTTTTGGCTCCAAAACCCCGGTCAATTCGATCTTCCGTCCATCCTTCGCTGCCAGGATGAGGGTTTGTTTTTTTTCTTCATCACCACGAATTACTCCAAACTCGATACTGTCATGGGAACAGGTCAGCTCCATGGTAGGATCAATAGGTTTTCTCTCCGGATTAGGCTTAGGTAATGACTTTGCGGTAATCAAAAAACCACACACATCACAGCGCAGCTGAAAAGTTTCACTGGCAACATCATGCTCATCCACATTATGTTTCGTTCCACAATCTTCACAAAAGACCAGCATCTCCTGCCACGCCCCCTTCAACATAACTACTCATAGCCAACCGAGCCTTTTCCTGTTCACCAGGTACACCCGGACAATTTAGCTCATTATGATTTCAATTCCGCAATTCCCTGAACAAGCATCTCCTTAACCTCTTTAAGGATATCCGCTTTCAGCCTCTGTATCTCCTGTGGTAACGGAGAATCCAGACTATTACCCGTATCTTCAACCGCTCCCCCCACAGCTGGCTCAGAAACCGATTCAGGCACCTTACTACACCGGGCAAGTCGATTTTCAAATTCAAGCACAACAAGTTCATGCCAATCAGTAAATGCCTGAACAGCAACTTCACTATAATGGGAACCAGCACCAGTTTGATCCTGCATGAGATTTTCCAGACTGTCGGCAATGAGCTGCAAGCATGTCATGGAAGCATGAATAACATCAACATGCTCTCTGCCAATATAACGAATTACAGCACCCAGAAGAGATACATGTATACGCGCAGGAACATTATCCTTTACAGCTTCAGACATGGAGTCAACTTCCTCCTCCAGACGCTGCAAGAGTTGCTCATCAACCTCCTCATCCACAGAAAGAAGGAGCATCTGCAAATTTTCAACACTCGCGCCAATGCTCCATGTATCCTCAACACCCCCCTGCTCTTCGTCAGAATAAGATGGCACCACATCCAGCTCTTCAGTTTCACCATCCTTGGCTTTATCGACAACGGGCTCGTCTTCATCTTCCCCAAAAAAATCATCCAGGAGCTTATCTGCCTCACTAAACTCATCATCCTCGTTCCGATCAGGGTAAACCTCTGTTCCATCGGCCTTATTAAAAGCAGCCTGAACTGGCGGCCTGGCGGGGGGGGAAGTTGGGGCAGCAACCTCGGGTTCAGGTCCCTTTGCATATTTTTCAGGCTTATCGTCTTCCGGGGATTGAACCATACCACTTAATAATGAATCAAAAACCGTATCTGCAGCATGCCCTTCGTCAGCATCCAGCAACCGATCTATCGTGGACTTTTCTTCACCCTCATCCTTTGGAGGGCCAGGAATAAAATCTCCTGCAGAAATTTCTTTTTTCAACTGATTATAACGTTCAGCATAAGCCATGAGATCTTTACTCTGCTCAGCCTGATCCATGGCGGGATTCATAACAACGGTTTCCAAACCATTAAACGCTTCTTTCAAAAGTAAAAAAGTTCCAGGGTGTGATTTCCCACGACTCACCCCAATATATTGGCAGAGTGCGCCAATAATTTGCAAATACACGAGAAGCACTTTCTTTCCAGCCCATTTGCCCTGGAGTTTAGCCACCTCCTCCGCCAACTCAGTCAGCGTTTCATCAGAGATTTCCCAGTCAATATTAAGAACAGCGGACTTTAACTTGAAAAGAACTTCTTCATTCGGATTTAACTCAGACATGTTCCACCTTTTCTATAACATTCCTTTTTCAAGGCTGTTTCTTCGTCTGGACCCACACGTTGCAAAGGCTAAAGCAACTCTTTCTTAAACGAGATCATTGTTAACGAAATAGCTTTTTTCAATGTTTTCACTACATTATAACCAGTAACAGCACTTCCCTCAAAAGAAGGCACACCAAGGTCACTATTTAAATCCTGCTCCAAGGTCTCAAAATCAAGCAGAGGAATCCCCTCTTCCCTGAGGTCGGCCTTATTATACTGTAATACCAGAGGAATTTTCGCGATATCCTTATTCATTGCCGCAAGATTCTCTTTCATCTGCTCTAAAGCCAACTTGTTCTTCTCCCGCATCTCCACCTGACTATCCGCGACAAATACAAGTCCATCCACCCCCTTGAGTACTAATTTTCGAGTGGCATTATATTTAACCTGTCCCGGCACCGTATAAAGCTGAATCTTAATATCAAACCCTTTAATTTTACCGATATCTACGGGTAAGAAATCAAAAAATAATGTCCGGTCACCATGGGTTTTTATGGACACCATATCTGTCTTAATACGCTCTTTAAATTTATTATTGATATAATCAAGGTTCGTTGTCTTGCCTCCACGGCCAGGGCCGTAATAGACAATTTTAATCAGAACTTCTTTTTTCTTCACATTAACAAAACCCAAAACCTCACCTCTTATTCGTCAAAAAATTGCTGTCAATATCACTTTGCCGAAGGCTGGCTAATATTGGGTTGTTGTCCAAATAGACTTAATTTTCTCAATTACTTCCGTTGTCTTTAGACGCAAAAAGCCTAATGAGATATCATTACCAAAAATAGTAATGAGTAAAATATCACTATTCACTTTGCTAAAATGAATGGATTCTGTTTCACCTTTATGGAAATGCAGGGAGAATTCTTGCTCACCAACAAGTTGGGCCATGGCATCCACAGCAGCAAAATTACCCGCAGCAAGGGCAGCAAAAGAATGGACATCAATTGTGGTGTTATTGCCATTATCATGTTCGGCAATAACATTACCGGCAACATCTACAACAATAGCACTATGAACCCCTACACCGATCAATTCATGAATAAGTAGAGAATCAATCTCGTCGAGCTGTTCCTGAGAAATACCATACATAGTAAAACCTCCCACCCAGCAGAACTGGGCAAATAAGCCATCATCCACAAGTACAACTGCTGCGGACACAAGCCCTGGTATTTCAGCGGCCGCTTGCAACAGAAATTTTATAATCTATTTAATCATTGTAGCGATTCTCTCATGTTCAATCTATTTTTTTTTAAAAAACTACCATCAAGAACATTACCATACAATGCAAGACGTTAGGTATCCCTAAAATTTCATGTTGGTCACAATCACTACCTAATGCTAATAAAACCCTCATACTCCTCACCTTACTGATATTGCAGATAAAAAAATGCGCTCCCTTCCAGCAACCATGCCGCTGGTCGTGGAGTTTTAATTCGTAGATGCCTGGATGAACAACCACCATCTTGAAGTCAGGATGAGCAAAGGCGCCACCTCGGCAGAAGACCTATTATGCAAGCGCCATTTTCCCCTCTTTTCCCCTTGTCAAAGAGTGAGCAACCGTTTATAGTTGCTCCTCTTTTGAAAGAGAGACAAGGCGGCATAGCCAAGTGGCTAAGGCAGTGGTCTGCAAAACCATTATTCCCCAGTTCGACTCTGGGTGCCGCCTCCATAGAACAAAAAAGGCCTGTAAGTCATCGTTGACTTACAGGCCTTTTTTTTTACTTAAAACCAACTTACACAACCTGCTATTTCGTCGCCGTCCTGCTCCATTTTTTGTAATGGTTGTAATTAATTGTTTTCCTCACCTTGGTTTAGATATTTTCCAGTTGCTTTTAGGCTAGGGATAATTGTTTTTATGCTCAATTACAGCAAGTAGTAATCCATGCTCGATATACCAGGGCGACTATATCCCACCATTACCTTGACAGGCATGAATATCCTGTGCTGAGATGAAATGAAACCCATGGCAAGCATGGCGACATCATCTCCATCAATCCGTACACCAAGGAGACAATCATGCCAGTAGGAGCATTTTGTAATCGTCAGGTGATTATTGCCAGACCGGAGAGTGACATCGTTGCGGTGGCAAAACTCATGCGTGAACACCATGTCGGTGACGTGGTCATTGTCCAGGGCAAGGCGGGTGAGACACTGATCCCGCAGGGCATCATCACCGACCGCGACCTGGTCATTGAACTGCTGGCCCTGGAGGTACCCCCGGACTCGGTGACCGTGGGCGATGTCATGAGTTACGAGCTTGTCACCTGCCAGGAGTCAGACGGTATCGGGGACGTGCTCCGGAGGATGCAGGCCAAGGTCATTCGGCGCATGGTGGTGGTCAACGATGAAGGGGGGCTAGTCGGCATCATCACCGTGGATGACCTCCTGGAGCTGCTGGCCGAGGAGATGACCGGGCTGGCCAAGGTGGCCCTGGGACAGCAGACCAAGGAAAAACGCTCCAAGGAGTGAAGATCAGGAATGGGGCGAGCGCGAGCTCAGGATCTTCTACAGACCGAAGATCCTGAGCTGGCCTCTTTCCGGCTCAGCTCCTCACCCCTGGGACCATTTCCTACTCCTCGCCAGCCGCCATGCATCAGCCCTTGATCTTGACAACGTTGGCCTGGGGCCCCTTATCCCCCTCCTCCTCATTGAAGGTGACCTGGGTGCCAACGGCCAACGAGTCGAAATCAGCATTATGAACACTGTTCCGGTGGAAATAGATCTCCCGGCTGTCCGGTGTGGTGATCATGCCGTAATCCTCCATGGGGGCAAGATAGCTGATCTGCCCAAAGGGGGTCTCGGCGTGAGTCTTAACCTCGCCCCGGCGGCGCTCGCTGTATTTTTCCAACTGGCGTCCCGCAGCCCTGAAGGCGTCCCGCAGAGCCACATAGCAATCCTCATGGGCCTTATTCTTCCCAGACGGCTCCTTATTAACCACCACCTTGCCCTCCGGACAGGAGAGATCAATACTCACCTTGAACAGGCCGCCCTGCTGCTGACTTTTCGCCGGGGCCTCCAAGACCACCTTGCAGCTGATGATCTCACTATTGATCTCCTCCAGTTTGTCAACACGCCCCTGAATATCCGCCTCCACAGCTGCTGATGAATCCATATTCCGATAGGTTATCTGTAGGGGTAATTGCATGATTTCTCCTTTTCTTATTGATTTCTACGAGACCTAACCGGCCGCGCTGTCTTGACCTGCTCCGGCAAGGGGCATAAACTCATGGCTAACCACGCTGGCCATGGCATCTATGGCTTAGAGACACAAGGGCTGACAGACCGGAACCCCTCGGTTCACTTGGGCCTCAATGTCAATGACCCACCACATCTCTTGAATATCTGCTCTGAGCATAACCCCTTCCTTCTTTTTATTCTATCGCAGCCCTGAACTTGAAGCAAAAGAAATCCGTCTTCCAGACCCCTGTCACAGGGTGCCACCCCCAGCAAACCCCTTTTTCCCGTCATAACACATTGATATTTCGTGTTATTAATAATACCCAGCTGTTCCTGTTTTTAAGCAGCAATGATATGCTAAACTGAAAAAAGAGAGAAGACCACTCCTGAGAAGTCATGGCATCATGTAAAAACAGCCAAGAGTCCCACACCGGGCCGAATCTTGCTGGCCGTGCAACCCCTCCCCGCCACTCCTGCAGACCAAGCAGGAGTGATAGCCCGGCCGCAGCCAACAACACCGGCCACCGTTGCAGGAGTGAAGCGCCGGAAGAGGAGTGCCGGGAGAGAACCAAACCGAAACCGGGGATCTTTCCTTTTATTTTCTTAATACCAGATAAAAAGTACCGTTCTGCCGACAAATAAGCATAAGCAGACTGTCTTTTGACTTTGCATACACCTTTTCAAACTGTTGCACCGAGCCTATATGCTGGCGGTTGATTTCGACGATGACGTCACCGGGACGGAGTCCAGCCTGTTCCGCAATACTGCCACTCTCAATTGCAGTGATAACAACACCGGCTTCAACCTTTGCATGGATCCCAAACTGTTCACGGGTCAATTTGTTTAAAGAGGCAACAGTCATCCCGCCGAGCACCCCGTCCTGTTCAGGAAGCATTGTCTGGTCGCCAAGATCATCCGGCAGCTCACCTACTTGAACTTCTTTGCCGCTTTCTTAAAAACCTTGCTTAGATCGTCCAGGGCATCGTCAACTCCCTTTTTGGCGATTTTCCAGGCATCTTCACTGGCAGCGACAAGATTTTCGCTATTCTTCTGAAGTGCTGCTATCTTTTCCGCAAACTTTTTGATGTCGGCCAAGGCCTCTTTCTTGCCCTGCCCCATCATTTTCTGACCCTTCTTCTCAAGCTCAGCCAATTGTTTTTTGAGAGCCTTAAGTCTTGTTGTCACCTTCTTGGCATAGGTGTTTTTTTCCTTTTCCCAGGCCTGCATACTCTTCTTTTTGACGGGCAGACAGGATTCACGCCAGCGACAGGCCTTTTGACTACAATATTCCTTGGCTGTTTCAAAGCAGGGGAAGTTCCCTTCCTTGCTCTGGATGGCGCGAATAAGATCACCCTTGCGCATCTTGCGGACCTGTATCCCCAGCCCCTTGGCCGTTGTCTTGATTTCTGTCATGTTCATAGCGATATCCTCGGAGAACGATTTTTAATTTGACTTGAACGCTGCAAGATTATTGCATCCTCACTCAATGGCCAGACAGCCAGCAGCAATGAAGAAAGACATGCAACAACCATTCAATGCAAATGCTATAATTAAGGAATACAAGCTGTCAAATTAAAACTTTGGGGCCCTTGGGGCTAGACGGGGGGGGGAGCTACTGCACAGCGATCACGGCAAGGTAAGAGACTGAAATAGTACGAATAATTGGTATAAATGAGCTACACATGCAACCGTTAATTCTGGCATACCATGGGGAATAAAAATAAAATCCGACCAAACCTATCTTCCCTAAATCTTCAGCAAAGGTAGCAAGCTTATTTTAATTTTTTGATATTTTTTCAGATTGATCCTGGACCAGGATCAATTTTCCCAGGAGGGGGGATGGCGACCGAGGGTATATCTTGGCCAAACTTCTGGGGCAGGAGAAGTTAGAAGAAAGAGCAGCAGCGTCTCACCTCTAACCTCCACAGAAAGAATCCTACTTCAAAAAAGGCAGCAGCTCCTTAAACTCCGGCGTTCCGGCTCGGTGCAATAATTCATAGATGATCATTTCAGTATTCCCCACCACGCCGCCAATTTCACGGATACGCTCAAGGCCAGTTTCATAGTTCATCTGGGTCCGGGAATAGACCGCATCAGCTGGAATCCACATACTATAGCCGCAATCAAGACCGCCAAGCACGGTTTGATACATACAGATATGGGTTTCAACACCACAACAGATCCACGTTGTTATATCAGGAAAACTCTGCAACCTGGCCCTGGCCGCAGCATTATAAAAACAGCCGAACTCAAGTTTATCAATGGGTGCAACCCCAGCCATTTCAGCCGCAACCTCATCAAGCAGCGGCCCAATCCGCGCCACATACTGCGTCGTGGCCACCACTGGCATGCCAAGACTCTTGGCTGTTTTCAAGAGTAAAACAGCATTGCGTACCACCTGCTCCGTTTCAGGGATCACCCGCATCATCCTGTCCTGAATATCGACAATGAGAAGTCCACATTTCTGGGGTTCTAAATGGCCAATGGTCATATTGATCTCCTTATACACGCATCATTAAGAATAAGTAATTGACAAGCAAGACGCTTATTTGGTCAATGTACTTTACTTAACATTAACCAGAGTACAACCTCATATTAAAGATAAAATAACTATGTTCATCCACCAACGGATTACAAAAATTCTGCACGGTCCAGACCTCAACACCATAATAAGCGTATATGGCTGGGTCAAAACAAAACGAGAATCAAAGAATATCTCTTTTTTGGAGATAACAGATGGCTCCTGTTTGCAGGGTCTACAGATCATTGCTGAACATAGCCTGAAGAATTACGAGCAGGATGTGCAGAAACTGACCACAGGCGTCAGCCTTAGGGTTACAGGATTACTGCAAAAATCCCCGGCCAAAGGCCAGGATGTCGAACTCATAGCCCAGGAAGTCGAGGTCCTCGGCTGGGCAGATCCGAGTGAGTATCCCCTTCAAAAGAAAAAACAGTCCTTTGACTTTTTACGTTCCATCCCCCACCTGCGCGGCAGAACAAATAGTTTTGGCTGCATGATGCGCATTCGTAACCGCTTATCCACCCTCATCCATCTCTTCTTTCAGGAACGAGGTTTCATCCAACTCCATACCCCCATCATCACCACCAGTGACTGTGAAGGGGCCGGGGAAATGTTTACCATTACCTCGCTGGATCTCGACAATCTGCCGCGCCATGAAGATAACAGAGTGAACTACAGTGAAGACTTCTTTGGCAGACAGGCAGGGTTAACCGTCAGTGGTCAGCTGGAAGCGGAGACCTATGCCCAGGCCCTGGGTCAGGTCTACACCTTCGGGCCCACCTTCAGAGCTGAAAACTCCAATACCAGTCGCCATTTAGCCGAATTCTGGATGATGGAACCAGAGATGTCGTTCTGTGATCTGCAAGGGGATATGGATATTGCCGAGGAAATGTTACAATTTTTGCTGACGGACATTATGGAGACCTGCAGCGATGATCTCGCCCTCTTTGCCAGGTTTATTGACAAAAACCTCCTGACAAAGCTGCAATCGATCATCCGGGCGCCCTTCACACGATTGACCTATACCGAAGCAATTGCAATACTGCAAAAATCGGGCAGGGATTTTGAGTTTCCGGTCTCATGGGGCATTGACCTGCAGGCCGAACATGAAAAATATCTCACCGATGAAATTTACAGAGGGCCGGTTATCCTCAGAGATTATCCCAAAGGAATTAAACCCTTTTACATGCGGGTGAATGATGATGGACAAACCGTTGCCGCCATGGATATTCTCTTTCCGGGTCTTGGCGAAATCATTGGCGGTAGCCAGCGTGAAGAGCGGCTCGATCCCCTGCTTGACCGCATGGCAGAATGCAAGGTCAACCCCGACGACTACCAATGGTATCTTGATCTCCGGCGCTTTGGCACCGTTCCCCATGCAGGCTTCGGCCTGGGCTTTGAACGGCTGGTATTATTTACCACAGGGCTTGGCAACATTCGTGACGTCATCCCTTTCCCCCGCACACCAGGCTCCGCATTATAACCATGACAACTCTCAGCCTTGCCCCGTTACGGGGTTTAACCGACGCCATCTATCGCAATACTTCAGCCCGCCATTTCCAGGGTTTTTCCACCTGTATTGCCCCATTCCTATCCACCTTTCAAGGCACAAAGGTGAAATCGGCAAAACTCCGCGACCTCCTGCCTGAAAACAACCAGACCCTGCCGGTAATTCCGCAAATCCTGTCAAAACATCCTGACCAATTTGTCGTTTTGGCTGATATGCTCTATGACCTTGGTTATGAAACCGTCAACTGGAATCTTGGCTGCCCCTACGCCATGGTGGCAAATAAGAAAAGAGGTTCCGGTTTACTCCCCTATCCTGAGGAGATTGACCGCTTTCTCGAATTGATCCAGGACATGAAACCCGCCCTTTCCATTAAAACACGCATTGGCCGATATACACCTGCAGAAATAAAAACCGTACTCACCATATTTAACAACTACCCACTCACCGAACTCATTATCCATCCACGTCTCGGTATACAGATGTATAAAGGCCATCCCGACCTCGATACGTTTGCATACTGCCTGGATAAATCTGTCCACCCTGTAACCTATAATGGCGATATCAACACAGCCAAGGATTATCGCCGTCTGCAGGAGCAGTTTCCCCGAGTTACTCAGTGGATGATCGGCCGGGGCGCCCTGGCAAATCCTTTTCTCACGGAACAGATTAAAGGGATTTTGCCTAGTGAAAACCAAATACAGCGCTTACAGCAATTCCACGATGATCTTTTCGCGCAATATCACGCCAGGCTGCACGGCAGCGGCCATCTTCTCGGACGTATGAAGGGTGTGTGGTTTTATCTGGCAGACCGGCTGTCTGACCCGAAGAAGAGTTTAAAAAGAATCCAGAAAGCACGAACCATTGCCACCTACCAGGATATCATCGCCAACCTATTTCAAGAGGAACAACTGTGGAAAAGAGAAAAATAAAACCAAGACCAGCCTGCCTCTCCATAGGCTATTTTCTGGCATGGTTCATTCTTCTTGTCTTAACGACACCAACCACAGCCCTGAGCCAGTCAACCTTATGGAAAAGTAACAAGGATGGCCACGTCCTCTATCTCATGGGTTCAGTCCATGTGCTCAAGAAGTCCAATTACCCCTTGGCTCATGCCCTCGAGGCCGCCTACACTGCCAGTGATGTCGTGGCCTTTGAGGTTGATATGGCCGAAATGGAGTCCGATGCCGCCCAGCAACTCTTCCTGCAGCACGGCATATTTCATAATGGCCAAACATTAGAACAAAGCCTTACACCAGAAACCTTTAACGACCTGAAAAGTTATCTCGCCACAATGAAACTGAGCCCAAACCTCTTTGCCCGAATGAAACCACCCCTTTGTGCCATGACGCTGACTATTATGGAAATGCAGCGTTTAGGCTTTGACGCACAATATGGTTTAGATCGACATTTTAGCCAGAAGGCACTGGCAGATGGTAAAAAGATGGAGAGTTTGGAAACGGTTGAGTTTCAGGTTAACCTCTTTTTTGAGCAAACCGCAGAAGAACAGGAAATATTCCTCAAACAAACCCTCAGAGAAATATCGTTATTAGGGGACATGATGCCGGAAATGGAAAAGGCGTGGTTACAGGGCAACCCTGCGGCCTTGAACTCTATTTCAGATGATAGTCTTGGGGCATTCCCGAAGTTCCGGGAACGGTTCTTGTTACAACGCAATAGAAACTGGCTTACCAAAATCAAACAACTGCATCAACAAAACCAGACAACATTAATTATAGTGGGGGCAGCTCATCTCGTTGGAGAAGGCAGTGTCAGAGA
>JAQIBE010000310.1 GCA_027859235.1 Desulfobulbaceae bacterium | reverse complement strand
AGGTCGTTTTCGTAATAGAGGCGAATATCATTGATGCCATATTTGAGCATGGCAATACGTTCCACCCCGAGTCCAAAGGCAAAGCCAGAGTACACATCCGGGTCGTAATTGACCTTTTTAAACACCTCAGGGTCAATCATACCGGCCCCAAGAATCTCAAGCCAACCCGTCTGCTTACACACACGACAGCCCTTGCCGCCACACATCACACAACTGATATCAACTTCGGCGGACGGTTCGGTAAAGGGGAAAAAGGATGGGCGGAAACGAATAGGGATGGAATCGTCAAACATCTTACCGATAAAGACGGACAGCACACCTTTCAGATCTGCAAAGGAGACCTTCTTATCAACGAGGAAACCTTCAACCTGATGAAACATGGGGGTGTGGGTAATATCAGAATCACAGCGATAGACCTTACCAGGGGCAATAACCTTGAGAGGCGGCCCCTGTTCTTCCATTACCCGCGCCTGCATGGGCGACGTATGGGTCCGCAAGAGAATGGAATCATCCACATAAAACGTATCATGCATATCCCGGGCAGGATGGTGGGGAGGGATATTGAGGGCTTCAAAATTATAGAAGTCCGTCTCAATATCCGGCCCTTCGGCAACAGTGAACCCGAGTCCTTCAAAGATCCCGCAGATCTCTTCCATGATTTGGGTTACAGGATGGAGTTTCCCATTGGCCTGTGTCCGGCCGGGGAGGGAAAGATCCACCCCACCACTCTCGCAGCTCTGCTGTGATCCAAGCACGGCCCTCTTCCCATCAAACAGATCCTGAAGATCGTTTTTAATGGTATTGGCCAGCTGACCGAGTCGCGGCCGATCTTCCTTGGCAACCTTACCCAGCTCGCGCATAAGACCGGAGAAAGGGCTTTTCCGGCCAAAATACTTAATCCGAAAGGCCTCAACATCAGCTGAAGTATGCAGATTTTCAAGGTCGGCAAGGGCGTCAGCCTTCAGTTGTTGCAGTGCCTCTTCCATTATAATTTAATTGGAAGCAAGCTTAACAATTGAAGCGAAGGCATTTGGATCAAGGATAGCCATGTTTGACAAAGACTTACGGTCAAGATCAACCTCAACCTTCTTCAAACCACCCATCAAACGGGAATAGCTGGTGCCGTTTAATTTGGCTGCCGCGGAAATACGGGCAATCCAAAGACGACGGAAATCTCTTTTCTTGGTACGACGATCGCGATAGGCATATTGCAACGCTTTATCAACAGCCTCAGTGGCTGTACGGAACAATCTTGAACGTCCGCCGCGAAAACCTTTGGCGAGCTTCAGAACTCTATTTCTTCTACGGCGTGCTTTAAAACCGCGGGTAACTCTAGGCATGGTATTCTCCTTGAACCTACATAGCTGAACGACATGTTCAACTAGCAAACCCCTCAACAGGGCGACAAAAATAAATGGATGTTCATAAAAATACGAACCATCCATTTTAAACTGTAACAACGGAAAACAAAGCTTCCCCTGTCTACATATACGGAACCATCTTCTTGATAAGCTTGACACTAGTTGCATCAACAAGACCAGCTTTACGCAGATTTCTCTTACGCTTTGTGGATTTCTTGGTCAAGATATGGCTGGTATACGCCTTTGCTCTTTTAATCTTACCAGAACCGGTCGCCGTAAAACGTTTGGCTGCGCCTCTTTTGGTTTTCATTTTAGGCATGAAAGCCTCCTATATATTATTTAGTGACTTACTCGCTCACTTCTATAAAAAAAAGAAACCGAGAAAGTTTTTTTAAATTAATTAAATCCAGCTTCCGCCAAGTCACTTATCCAAAACATCTAACGTTACATTCCCTTTAGCGGGCTATTACACGTTATCTATCTATTGCCGCATAAAACAACGGAGTCGTATGATCGTAAAAAAAACGAGAGATACCCTCTAACACATTTCCCGAATTGAGGAAAGGGTTGAGCTGTAAAGAAATGTTTTTTTATCAGCGCAGCGGTCTTGGCCCTGGAAATCATTCCCTGCAAAAAGGGGGGATATTTCGTGTGGGGGGTGGTGTAACACAAGCCACACGAACTACTTCTTATTGGGCGCAACCATCATAACCATCTGTCGGCCTTCCATCATTGGCGGCTGGACAACAACACCATCTTCACCAATTGCCGCCACGATCTTATCAAGTACAGCCCGGCCAATGCTATGGGCATAAACGATCTCACGGCCCCGGAAGCGCAAGGTGACCTTAACCTTATTATTCTTCTCCAGAAACTTTTTAATGTTCTTCACTTTAAAGTCAAGATCATGGGTGTCTGTTTTTGGCCTGAGCTTAATCTCTTTTATCTCAACAACAGATTGTTTCTTCTTCGCATCAGCGGCCTTCTTGGATTCCTCATAGCGATACTTGCCAAAATCCATAATACGACAAACAGGTGGCTTGGCATTGGCAGAGACTTCCACCAGATCAAGACCTGTTTCTTCCGCTTTAGCCAATGCTTCACGGGTCTCCATTACACCAACCTGCTCACCCTCAGCATCAATAACACGAACTTCTGGCACACGAATTTGACTGTTAATTCTGGCTCGTACTTCTCGTGTCTGTTTAACACTCTTTTTTCTTTTAATACCTACACCTCAAATTATTAATTAATAGTTCTTACTCTTTACCCTGGCTTTTATTCGATTCGCGATGGATCAATTCCGCGAACTCTAAGACACTCATGGGTTCTAAATTCTTTCCGGAACGCAAACGAACCGTGACGGTTTCCGTCTCCACTTCCTTATCGCCAATAACGAGCATATAGGGAATCTTTTCCATCTGCGCTTCACGAATCTTAAAATTCAACTTTTCGTTACGGACATCCTTCTTAATGCGAACACCTGACTTGCGCAAGGATTTGTACACCTTCTCAGCATAGTCCAGCTGATTATCCGTGATGTTTAACACCATGGCCTGCACCGGTGCCATCCATAAAGGAAAGGCTCCGGCATAATGTTCAATCAGCACCCCGAAGAAACGCTCAAGGGAGCCCAGAAGGGCCCGATGAATCATGATAGGCTGGTGCTCTTTGCCATCATCACCGGTGTAGCTGATATCAAACCGCTCAGGCAGATTAAAATCCACCTGGATGGTAGAGCATTGCCAGGAGCGGCCAATAACGTCTTTAATTTTGATATCAATCTTGGGGCCATAGAAAACGCCCTCACCAGGATCAACCTTATAGCCCAGTCCCTTCTTTTCCAGAGCATACTTCAGGGCGTCAGTGGCCTTTTCCCAGTTATCATCACTGCCCACAGATTTTTCAGGCCGGGTGGAGAGATACACCTCAAACTCAGTAAAACCAAAGGTCTTAAGAACGTGCAGGTTGAGATCAAGAATATTATAGATCTCTTCGTCCAACTGTTGGGGCAGAACAAAGATATGGGCATCGTCCTGGGTAAAGCCACGCACCCGCATCAGACCCTGCAGGGCCCCGGTGCGCTCATAGCGATACACATTCCCAAGCTCACACCAACGAATCGGAAATTCACGGTAACTGCGTTTCTTGGCCTGATAAATTGCAATGTGAAACGGGCAGTTCATGGGCTTAAGCTGATACTCTACACCGTCAACATCCATGGGGGAAAACATGTCGTCAGAATAAAAATCAAGATGACCACTGGTGGCCCACAGATCACGCTTGGCAATATGGGGGGTGTAGAGCAGCTCATAATCGTTATTATAATGCTCTTCACGCCAGAAATCTTCAATGAGACGACGAACCAGGGCACCTTTGGGGAGCCACAGGGCCATTCCCGGACCAACCTGATCATTGATGGTGAACAACTCCAGCTCACGGCCAAGCTTACGATGATCCCGTTTTTTGGCCTCTTCAAGTTGATTGAGATATTTTTTTAATTCTTTTGGGTCAAAGAAGGCGGTACCGTAAAGCCGTTGCAGCATGGGACGTTTTTCATCACCGCGCCAGTACGCTCCGGCCAGACGCATAATTTTGAAGGCACGCATGAGCCCGGTGTGGGGAATATGGGGGCCGCGGCAGAGATCAATAAAAGAGCCTTGCGTATAAAAGCTGATTTCTTCGTCCGCATCCAGCTCTTCCAGAAGTTCAACCTTATACTCCTGGTTGCGCGACTTGAAGTAGATGATGGCCTCGTCACGCTCCATGGTCTTACGTTCAAAGGGAATATTACCGCCGACAATCTGCTGCACCTTTTTCTCGATGGCCTCAAAATCATCCGGGGTGAATGGCTCAGCCTTGTCAAAGTCGTAATAAAAACCGTCTGCAGTGGCAGGGCCAATGGCAACCTTAACCTCGTCACCAAAGAGTTCAACAACCGCCTGGGCCATGATATGGGCTGCAGAATGACGAAGCAAGGACAAGCCGGCCTCACTCTCTTTCACCACAAGACTCAGCTCTGCATCTTCCATCAGGGGCGTGGACAAATCCAGCATGGTCTCACCACGCTGAACAGCGAGAGTCTTCTTGCGCTCCTTGGATGAGCAGATCTCCTTCACAACATCAAGGGGGGTAACCCCCGCGTCAAAGGACCCGCTTTTACCATCTATGGAAATTTCAATCTGTGCCATTATATTCCTTGTACCAACCTGAATAAAAAACTTCGTAACACCAGTTTTGGCATCACGAAGTTTGAACATCTGGTAGACCCGGGCGGGATTGAACCGCCGACCCCTACAGTGTCAGTGTAGTGCTCTCCCACTGAGCTACGAGTCTATATCTTATAATAAACCTGAAATGAATTCTTCAGGAAATTATTAAATTTATGAACATACCTTATATAAGGGAATCCACTTAAAATCAAAGAGAAATTAGATACCAACAAACAAAAAAGCTGTCAACGGAAAAAGGGTCGGGCAAAACAGGAACACCCGCCTCACACCTTTTGACGACTGCGGATAGCACTGGCCAAGGTCAGTTCATCCGCATACTTAATATCCATACCCATGGGAATACCACAGGCAAGCCGCGTCACCTTGACACCCGTCCCCTGCAGACGGTTCACCAGATAGGACGCCGTGGCCTCACCCGGAACCGTGGAACTTGTGGCCAGGAGCACCTCTTCAACATGCTGATCGCGCACCCGTTGCACCAGTCCCTCCACCTTAATTTCACCAGGACCAATACCATCCATGGGGGACAACACACCATGGAGAATATGATACTGTCCCTTATAGGTCCCTGTTTTTTCAATGGCCATGAGATCACCCGATTCTTCAACCACACAGACCAGCTTCGGATCACGCCGCACATCGGCACAGATACCGCAGGGGTCCTGCTCGGAAAAGGCAAAGCAGTTCGAGCATAAACTTATGGCATCGTGGAGCACATTAATATCACGGGCCAGACCGCGGGCTTCAGCCGCCGGTCTGCGGAGTAAATGCAGGGCAAGGCGCGTGGCTGTTTTCTGACCGATGCCGGGCAGACGCCTGAAGTCGGCAATGAGTTTTTCCAGTGCTGGCGGGACAACGTTTAGGGACATGGTTATGGACTGACTTAAATTTTATTAAACTTCATTGACCGAAGAGACCGGAGGGGGCTGAAACAACCAAAGTCTACCCTCAGCCCTTTCACCCTTCACCAAAATCAGCCAAACATATTGGGGAGGTCAAGCCCCATGCCGCCGGTGAGCTTACCCATTTCATCCTTGATCATATCCTTGGCCTGACCCATGGCTTCATTGATTGCGGCAACCACCAGATCCTGCAACATGGCTGGATCATCAGGGTTAATCACCTCTTTATCAATGGTTAAACTCACCACATCATGCTTGCCGTTCACCACAGC
>JAQIBE010000291.1 GCA_027859235.1 Desulfobulbaceae bacterium | reverse complement strand
CCCGCTCTCCTGATTACAAGGCTGAAGACTGTCACATCGCCAGTTCACTTGCAGATGCGATCGACTACACCTCCCGTCTTCACCAGAAGATATTCATCATTGGCGGGGGAGAGATTTATGCACAAGCACTCCCCCTGGCCCATATCATCCATATCACCCTGCTGCATAGAAGTGTGCCAGGGAACGTCTTCTTTCCTGAACTTCCTCCACACCTGTTCACCCTACAGCAGGAAAAACAATACCAATGGTCTGAAACCGTAACCGTGCAGCGGTTTACCCGAAACACCGAACCTGCTTCCCTTTAAGCAACACTTTCTTCATATAATTTTCATGCCCCATCAACAAAACGTGTTGACTTCATCCCGCCGACACACTAGTAATAATATCTAGGCAGCTTTACCTGTTTAAGCATATAGATAAATTAGAAGCTAACGCGCCCAGTACAACACATAGAGGAAATCCAATGCGAGAAAGGGATATTATCACCCAGCGACTGGGGATAAGTCGCCGTGATTTCATGAAATTCTGTAGTGCAACTGCTGTTGCCATGGGGCTTGATGCCTCATTTGCACCACAGATTGCTCAAGCAATAACCGCGGCTCGCCGACCACCGGTTATCTGGCTCCACGGTCAGGAGTGCACAGGATGCACAGAAACCCTCCTCAGACCATCCCACCCCACCCTGGATCATCTTATTCTGGATCTCATCTCCTTGGATTACCATGAAACCTTATGTGCCGGCGGTGGACATCAGGCAGAGCAGGTCATGCATCAGTCCATTAAAGAGAACGAGGGGAAATTCATTCTTGTTATCGAAGGCGCTGTCCCTGTTAAAGACGGCGGCGTTTATTGTCAGGTCGGAGGTAAACCCTTTGTAGATACCGTACGTGAAATTGGTCCAAAAGCTGCTGCTGTTATAGCCATTGGTTCCTGTGCTTCATGGGGTGGCATTCAAGCCGCAGCCCCAAATCCAACCGGGGCAACAGGAGTACCTGCTATATTAAAAGAGCAAACCGTTGTGACCATTCCAGGCTGCCCACCGAATGCCCAGAATTTCCTATCCACCGTTATCTACTTTTTAACCTTTAACAAGCTTCCAGCCCTTGACTCTAAAAATCGTCCCCTATTTGCCTATGGCCGACTTATTCATGAAAACTGTGAACGCAGACCCCATTTTGATGCTGGTCGGTTTGCAGGAGCCTTTGGAGATGCCGGTCATCGTTTAGGATATTGTTTATTTAAACTTGGTTGTAAAGGACCTGTGACCCACGCGAATTGCCCCATCCAACTCTTTTGTGAGGTTGGCTCTGGTGCCTGGCCTGTAGGCACGGGTCATCCTTGTTTTGGTTGCACAGAAGAGGGTGTCGGTTTCAACACCCCACTCTTCACCCAGGCAAAAATCACAATTCCAACACCTGCAGCCACTCCTCCACCGATTACCACGGAACAAGAATCCCAGGTTACACCACTTGCCACAACCCTCACAGGAGCAGCTGTCGGTGTTGCCGTGGGTGCTGCCATGATGGCAGGCAAAAAAGCTACTTCCGAGGATGAGGAATAAGTTATGTCACTGAGTCGAAGAGATGTGCTCAAGGGAGCAGCCTGCACAGGTCTTGTTCTTGCCAGTGGCGTGAATGCCCAGGCAAGGGATAAAACCCTACCACCTGCAGCCCTTGGCATTTTATACGATGCCACCCTGTGCATAGGCTGTCAGGCCTGTATGAGCGGCTGCAAACGGGCCAACAAGTTAGAACCAGACCCCTCTGGCAATGAATCCCTGTGGGATAATCCCACGGAACTTTCTACCAAGAGCCTTACCGTCATTAAGCAGTATCGCCAAAATGAGACAGAAGATAAGGCTCAAACCGTAAAATCAGGGTTTATTAAACGACAATGCATGCATTGTGTTGACCCCGCCTGTGTCTCAGCCTGTCCTGTTTCAGCCATGCAAAAAGACCCTGCTACAGGCATCGTTACCTACAACAAAAAGGCCTGTATTGGCTGCAGGTACTGCCAAATTGCCTGCCCTTATAATGTCCCGACTTTTGAATTTGACAAACCATTCCCACAGATTGTTAAATGTCAGCTATGTGACCACCTCTTGGCAAAAGGCGACATTGCGGCTTGTTGCCAGGTCTGCCCTACAGGAGCCTCTCTCTATGGCCCAGTGGAATTACTTAAAGAAGAGGCGAAACGCCGCCTCGCGCTCCCGGAGGGACAGGTCGCCTTATTCCCGGCAAACGATATTCGTACGGGTAGAACAGTAAGCCACACCACGGCGGAGTACCAACAGCATATCTATGGAGAAAAAGAACTTGGTGGAACGCAGGTTCTCCTCCTTTCATCTCTGCCATTTGCCAAACTTGGTTTGCAAGACCTACCCGAAGAATCCTATGCCGGAGTCAGTGAAAACATCCAGCATACCTTATATAAAGGAATGATATTGCCCATGGCCTTACTTGCCGGGCTTCTCTATTTTGTAAAGAGGAATGAACGATAATGAGCCCTAAATCAGCCCCTCTATCCAGTAGAATTTTCACCTGGCAGTTTGCCTTTTTCCTCCTTATAGCCTGCTGTGCTACATTCTTTATCGTTAAGCGGTTTATATTTGGCATTGGCTCGGTCGCCAACATGAACAATGGCTACCCCTTCGGAATCTGGATCGCCCTGGATGTTGTGGTCGGTACCGCCCTTGGTTGCGGCGGCTACGCCATGGCACTGCTTGTCTATGTGGCCAATCGTGGTCAATACCATCCGCTGGTGCGCCCGGCCCTCATGGCCTCAGCCTTCGGCTATTCCCTTGCCGGTTTATCCGTTGTTTTTGATATTGGCCGCTACTGGCAGATGTACAATATGTTTCTGCCTCAATACATGAATCTAAACTCCGTCATGCTGGAAGTTGGCCTCTGTATTGCAACCTACACCACGGTTTTATGGATCGAATTTGCCCCGACATTCCTCGAAAGATTTGGACTTAAAGCTCCACTTAAAACCCTCAGCAAAATGCTCTTCATCTTCATTGCCCTCGGGGTTTTACTGCCCACCATGCATCAATCATCCATGGGTACCCTGATGATTATTGCCGGCTATAAACTATCACCACTCTGGCAAACAACATGGCTGCCGTTACTGTTCCTCTTTTCTGCACTCTGCATGGGATACGCCATTGTTATCTTTGAAGGGGTTCTCTCCCAAACAGGTTTCAAAAGACCATCAGAAGCCCCAATGCTTGCAAAAATTTCCCGGGTGATGAACTGGTGTCTCGGATTATTTATTGGTCTGCGTTTCTTTGACCTTTTCACACGGGATGCCTTTGGCCTCGCTTTTACGGGAACCACTCAGGCAAACCTATTTTTACTGGAAAACGGACTTCTTCTAGCAGCTTTTATTTTACTGTTAAGTCCTGCGCTATGTAAAAAACCTGCCATCCATTTTCTCGGCGGCTGTTTTGTTCTCGCAGGATCAGGTTTATTCAGGTTCAATACATACATCACAGGATTTGACCCCTTAACAGGACATACGTATTTCCCCGCCGCATCAGAGATCACCATTACCCTTGGCATTGTTGCCATTGAAATCATGGCCTATCTCATTTTTGTAAAGACATTACCCGTATTGCCAAGCATAGGCAAAGAGCCTCACAAGATATAATCACCCAGGAGCTAATTCCATGGCTAAACGAATTGTCGTTGACCCAATTACCCGTATTGAAGGACATCTTCGCATTGAATGTGAAATTGAGAATGGCCATGTATCCAAGGCGTGGTCGTCTGGAACCATGTGGCGTGGGATTGAATTAATCCTCCAGGGTAAAGATCCACGGGAAGCCTGGATCTACACCCAGCGCATCTGTGGCGTATGCACCACCGTTCATGCCATTGCCTCAGTGCGTGCCGTTGAGAATGCGCTTGGGCTTGAGATACCCATGAATGCCCAGCATATCCGTAATATTATTATTGCGGCCCATTCCATTTTTGATCACATCGTTCATTTTTATCATCTCTCAGCCCTGGATTGGGTGGATATTGTTTCTGCCACTAAGGCCGATGCCAAAGCGGCAGCCAAACTTGCTGAAACCCTTTCCCCCTGGAAGCATAATTCAGCACGGGAATTCCAGGAAACACAGGATCGTTTAAAGAAGTTTATTTCAACAGGGCAGCTTGGTGTTTTTGCCAGTGGTTACTGGGGACATCCAGCCATGAAGTTAACCCCTGAGGTGAATCTCATGGCTGCAAACCATTATTTTCAGGCTCTGGATTATCAACGCAAGATCAATAAGGTTGTGGCGATTCTTGGTTCCAAAACACCCCATATCCAGAACCTTGCTGTGGGTGGTGTTGCCAACCCGATCAATCCTGATAGTCAGTCCACCTTAACTATTGAACGTCTTGTGTATATTAAGTCTCTCATTGATGAAGTGGGTGATTTCATCTCAGACGTATACCAGATCGATGTAGCAGCTATTGGCGCGATGTATGCCGACTGGACGGGCTACGGTGAGGGCATTACAAACTATCTCTCTGTCCCGGAATTCCCACAAGACACCAAGGGCGAGACTTTTTTGACCCCTGGGGGCTATATCCCAAGTAAGAATCTATCCAAATTCGTGGAAATTAAATCGTTTCACGATCCATACTTTGAAGATAACATTACTGAATCCATAAAACATGCGTACTACAAAGGGGAATCCAATCTCCACCCCTACAAAGGAGAAACAGAACCCAACTTCACAGGCTTTGAAGATGACGGCAAATACTCCTGGGTTAAGGCTCCGACATTCCTTGGCAAACCAGCCCAGGTTGGGCCGCTTGCCAATGTTCTTGCGATGTTCGCGGCAGGACACCCCCCCACCGTTGACAATGCAACCAGAGTTTTAAACATCGCGTCATCCATCGCCGGGACAACACTGGGGCCAGAGATCCTCCACTCCACCATCGGTCGTCATGCAGCCCGTGCCGTCCGATGCGGCGTACTGCATGACGTCATCAATAAGGAGTACAACTCCCTCATCGCCAACATCGGCTCAGGAGATTATGATACCTTTAATGCGCCTGTCTTCCCGAAGGGAGAAATCCAAGGTGTTGGTATGCACGAAGCTCCCCGGGGCGTTCTCTCTCACTGGGTTATCATTAAAGATGGTCAGATCAAAAATTATCAATGTGTCGTCCCATCAACCTGGAATGCTGGCCCCCGCAACGACAATGATGAACCTGGACCCTACGAGGCCGCACTCCATGGCACCCCCGTTGCCGACCCGGAAAACCCACTGGAGGTTCTCAGAACAATCCACTCTTTTGACCCATGTCTGGCCTGTGCCATTCATCTCTATGACCCAAACAGAACTGAACTTACACAGGTAACAACAAATGTCTAATAAAAATAAAAGGATTCTCGTCCTTGGTGTTGGTAATATTCTCCTGGGTGACGAAGGAGCAGGTGTAAGGGCTATGGAGATGATGCAGGATCGTTATGATTTCAGTGACAACGTTGAATTTCTGGATGGAGGAACCGCGGGTTTTGAACTCCTAAGCTATCTTGACGATAAAACAGACCTCTTTATCTTTGATGCCATCATTGATGAAGGCAAACCAGGCACTGTGAAACGATTTAACCTCGACAACCCACCCGCTTTTTTCCAAAATCGCATTTCCCCCCACCAGCTAGGTCTTTCAGAAATGCTCAGCACCGCAGCCCTCACCGACAATCTCCCTGCCCACATCACCCTATTCGGCATTGTTCCAAAGACTATAGATACAGGAATGGAACTCACCGGTCCTGTGCGGGTTGGCGTTGAGCAAATGGTTGATATGGCGATTGATGAACTCCAGACGATTGGCGCGGTATTATGATTAGGGATTTAGGTCTTTAGGCTGTAGACTGTGTGCAAAAGCATTTCTCATATGAGAAGACCGTCCCCACACAGCACCCCTACTCAAAGCCTAAACACCTGCAGTCTAAGCAGGAGTGGTAACGCCAACCTAATAATTATGCACGAACTCTCCATCGCAACCCATATCCTTGAGCTGGCGGAAGAAGAAGCCCGGAAGGCCGGGTGCACTAAAATTCTGGATATAGAACTTGAAATCGGAGCCCTTGCCGGGGTTCAACAGGATGCCCTCTGCTTTGGGTTTGAGGCCGTCAGTAAAAACAGTATGGCAGAACTGGCAACACTCACCATCATCACCAGACAGGGCCAAGCAAAATGCTCTGGTTGTAACGCCTCTTTTCCTGTACAATCTTTTTTTGAACCCTGCCCCCATTGTGCCACGATTCTTCACACCATTGAACAGGGTGAAGAACTGCATATGGTGGCCGTTAATGCGGAATGAAGGATGGTGAACGGGTGAAAGCCAAGCCCCCCTCACCACCCGTTCACCATTTCACCCTCAACCCTTTCACCATCTAAAACCATGTGCGATTCCTGCGGCTGCGAGCCGAACTCACCGTCCATCACCATCCACTCTCCAGATGGAACCCATACCCACGTGGACCAGCCCCACAGCCCAAAACAGATTCAGGTCCAGCGGGATTTGCTGTCACATAACAACAGCATTGCTGTGGCTAATCGAACCTATTTCAGCGCACACAACATCAAGACGCTCAACCTTGTCTCCTCGCCGGGCTCAGGCAAGACAACCCTTCTCACCGCAACCATCAAGAGATTACACCGTCC
>JAQIBE010000243.1 GCA_027859235.1 Desulfobulbaceae bacterium | reverse complement strand
GTCCTTTTGAATCTCATTCAGACGTTCCTTTTCCCCAAGCATCTTCTTTTTAAAATCTTCAATTCTGCCATAACGAATCTCTGCCACGCGACTCAAATCGCCATTACGCTCGGCCTGATCCGATTCAATCTGGGCCTCATCAATATCAGTTTTAATTTGACGGATATTCTGGATCACCTCTTTTTCAAGGGACCAATGACCCTTCATACTGGTCAACTGCTCATTGAGGTTGGCCAATTTCTCTTCCAGCACGACAAGACGCTCTTTGGACGAGGCATCCTTCTCACGCTTCAATGCCTCGCGCTCAATCTCAAATTTAATGCGCTGACGATCCAGCACATCAATCTCAGTTGGCATGGAGTCAATTTCAATCCGCAACTTGGACGCGGCCTCATCAATGAGGTCTATGGCCTTGTCAGGGAGAAAGCGGTCGGTGATATAGCGTTTGGACAGGGTCACCGCAGCCACGGTAGCCGAATCCTTGATCCGCACCCCGTGATGCACCTCATACTTCCCCTTAATACCACGGAGGATGGCAATACTATCCTCATCGGACGGCTCAGTAACCAGCACCTTCTGAAAACGGCGTTCCAGGGCGGCATCTTTTTCAATGGTGCGAAACTCGTTCAAGGTCGTTGCCCCGACACAGTGGAGGTCTCCCCGGGCCAGGGCAGGTTTCAGCATATTACCGGCATCCATGGCGCCTTCGGCCGCACCCGCACCAACCAGGGTGTGAATTTCATCAATAAAGAGAATAATCTCCCCCTGCCGTTGCTCCACCTCTTTGAGCACCGCCTTGAGGCGGTCTTCAAATTCACCTCGGTACTTGGCGCCGGCAATGAGGGACGCCAGATCAAGGCACATCACCTGCTTATTCTGCAAGGTTTCGGGAATATCACCCGAGACAATACGCTGGGCAAGACCTTCGACAATGGCGGTCTTACCGACCCCCGGTTCACCGATGAGCACCGGGTTGTTCTTGGTTCGGCGGCTGAGCACCTGGATAACCCGACGCACCTCTTCATCCCGGCCAATGACAGGATCAAGTTTCCCCTGCTTGGCCAGATCCGTGAGGTTACGGGCATATTTTTCCAGGGCCTGATACTTATCTTCGGGGTTCTGATCGGTGACCCGCTGATTGCCGCGGATATCCGCCAGCGCCTTTAAAAAGACATCCTTTGTCAGCCCGGCATCCTTTAACCCCTGGGCCACAGGGGAGTTCTTATCAAGGAGGATGGCGAGAAAGAGATGCTCCTGGCTGACAAACTCATCATGCATTGCCGAACTCTCTTTAAAGGCCACATCCAGCATGTTTTGCAACCGCTGGGAACCATGCACCTCACCAAAGCCGCCGCCGCTCACACTGGGCTGCTTCGCCAGCGCCTCCTCAACAATAACAAGGAGTTGAGCGGGGTGCACACCAATCTTCTTTAACACCGGCTGAATCACCCCGTCGGTTTCAGTGAGAAGGACAGCGAGGAGGTGTTCAGGTAAAATTTCCTGATGCCCCTTCTGACTGGCCAAACTTTGGGCCGCCTGCAGGGCCTCCTGTGATTTTACGGTAAATTTGTCCAGCTGCATGTCTCTCGTCTCCTATTCAGGGGTAAAAATGGCTTAATACAGCCGTACTCCTACTATTTCATCCATGGCTCATGGCAATACAACCACGGTATTTCACCGGAACAAACGTTTCATCCTTAAATTAATTCAGCTCTAGGGAATATAGTCAAGACAATACCTCATTAATCGTGATCTCGTTTGTCTGTCGCGCAAAACAATCTCCCTTTGGCATGACAGACAATAATTATCAAAAGAGACTTGTCAACATAGAACAGGATTCCGGTTTGACCTCAGGCAGCAGGCAGCCTGCACAGGAATAATTACTCCCTAAAAGAAATATTATTACCACCGAACTTCAGCTTAGGGGCCGTTAAGAATGTTGACCAGGTAAGCGTAGACTCCGTTATAGCAATTTCTTGATACCCCCTTATGCAGCGATGGACATCTCGTTGACCATGTTATTTTTTTTCAACTGCCTAACTTAGAGAGTGGTAAACAATATTCTGTCATTCCAACAAGTTGTCAGTTCAGCGTTTACAGTTCATGGATTTAGTTGACGTTATCGATTCATTTTTCCTTGAACCGTAAACTTCACGCGGGAACTCTGGCAAAACCAATAATGGCCAGATCATTGGCTGAAGTTGGGTGGTGAGCATGAAAACATATGGGTTGCAGCTGTCCCATTGCCATGCTAGACAGGCTGCCATTTGTACCTTCATCTCATTGACAACCAACACCGTTCAGGGAACCCATGATCCACCTTACCAATATCCACAAACAGCACGGCAGTCAGATCCTCTTTAGCGGCGCAAGTTTGCAAATTCTGCCGGGGGTTCGCACCGGTCTTGTCGGCCCCAACGGGGCAGGGAAAAGCACGATATTCCGTATTATCACCGGGGAAGAAAGCGTGGATGACGGCACCATCTCCTGCGGTAAGAAAACCGTGATCGGCTATTTCTCCCAGGATGTCGGTGAGATGGCAGGACGGTCCGCCCTTGCAGAAACCATGTCAGCGGTATTCCAGGTGGTCAAGCTTGGTGAGGAGATCGCAAAGATGGAAACCGCCATGGCAGTTCCCATGGACGATGACTCCCTGACCGCCCTGCTTGAACGTTACGGTGATGCCCAGGAGGAGTTTGAACATCGCGGCGGTTATGATCTGGAGACACGGGCGCAAACCATGCTCACCGGCTTGGGAATCGGCCCTGACGACTATCATCGGCCCGTTGAGTCGTTCAGCGGGGGATGGAAGATGCGCATCGCCCTGGCCAAGATCCTGGTCATCAACCCGGAGGTCCTGCTCCTGGATGAACCGACAAACCATCTGGACATGGAATCCATCCTCTGGCTGGAGACATGGCTCAAGGATGAGTTCAAGGGGGCGGTACTCATGACCAGCCATGATCGGATCTTCATGAACTCCATTGTCAGCCGCACCACAGAGGTGGCAAACCAGAACATCACCACCTACAGCGGCGACTACGACTTCTACCTCAAGGAGCGGGAGATCCGGCGGCAGCAGCTCCTGGCAAGCCATCGCCGTCAGCAGGAGATGCTGGCCAAGGAAGAGGACTTTATCGCCCGTTTTGCCGCCCGGGTCTCCCATGCGGCCCAGGTGCAGTCCCGCATCAAAAAGCTTGAAAAAATAGAGCGCATCCAACTGCCCCCGGAACAGAAGACAATTCACTTTGAATTTAACGAACCACCCCGAAGCGGTGACAATGTCATCGGCCTGGACAACCTCAGCAAGACCTGGGTTCCTGAAGACGGCCAGGCGAAAGAGGTGTTCAGCGGTATTTCCGGGATGATTCGCCGTCAGGAGAAGATTGCCGTGGTGGGGGTAAACGGGGCAGGCAAATCCACCTTTCTCAAGGTGCTGGCAGGGCAAGTGGAGCCAACCACGGGCACAGCCAGCCTGGGCGCGGGTGTTGAGGTGGGTTATTTCAGCCAGCACTCCATGGACATCCTCCATGGCGGTCTCAGTGTCTTCGAAACAGTACAGAACGTCCTGCCCACCGCCAACATCGGCACCATCCGCAACCTCTGCGCCGCCTTCCTCTTCCAGGGTGACGATGCCGACAAGAAGGTGAACCTCCTCTCAGGAGGCGAAAAGAGCCGTTTAGTCCTGGCAACCCTCCTGGCCCGCCCCCTCAACCTCCTCATCCTTGATGAACCGACCAACCATCTGGATATGCAATCCCGCGAGATCCTTCTCCAGGCCCTGTAGAAATTCACGGGCACCGTGGTTCTCGTGAGCCACGACCGCCATTTCCTCCGCTCATTAGTAGACCAGGTAATGGAGATAGATCAGGGTGAAATGCATGTTTATATCGGTGACTACGACTATTACCTGGAAAAAACCTGCGCATAATGCAAAAATAAACTTTCAGGGCCGTAAGTTCCCATGGGAAAGACAACACGTCTCCACCTTTCCCCACCACTTTGACTGCGATCAAGAAGGGGGCCGATCACCTTTTCCCTGCTCTGAAAATGCTGGTATGGCATCTCGTCTATTCACTGAGCGAAAGGTTTATTCATGCGAAAAGGCTTTCTGAATGTAAAGACAACATCTCCAGAATTTTCCCTGTTTCTGGCCTTTTTTCTTATGATAGCCCTGGGCACCATGCTGTTACACCTGCCCTTTGTCCATCACACCGCCGGCCTGAGTCTTATTGATGCGGTTTTCACCAGCACCTCGGCAGTATGTGTCACCGGCCTGATCACTGTTGAAACCTCGGGCTTTAATCTTTCCGGCCAGATTATCATCCTTGTCCTTATCCAGCTCGGGGCAATAGGTATCATGACCCTCACCTCAAGCCTGATCCTGTTTTTCCGGGGTAATATTAATCTGCGCACACGGGTCACGGCCTCCCAACTGAGTTCCTCAAACTCCATGCGGGAAGGGAGAGGCGTTTTGCGAACCGTGATCATCTACACCTTCACCATGGAACTCCTTGGTTTCATCCTCCTCTTCAGCGGTTTTCGCCGACAGGGTTTACCCATGGACGACAGCCTCTACCTGGGTCTCTTTCACACCATTTCCGCTTTTTGCAATGCTGGATTCTCCCCTTTCCCCGACAGCCTAATCGGCAGCAGCATCTTGATCAAAGCCACAGTTATGATGCTCATTGTTGCCGGCGGGCTTGGCTATTTTGTCATCTTTGACCTGTGGGAATTCAGCCAGAAAAAAGATCATCTCTCACTCTATACAAAAATCGTTCTGCTGCTGACCCCCTGCCTCATTCTTACCGGTGCCGTGGTCCTGCTTATTTTTGAGGACCGGAGTTTGGCCTGCATCGATGCCTTTTTTCTGTCCATCACGGCCAGAACGGCCGGTTTCCATACGGTCAACCTTGCCGCCCTGCAACCCACGAGTATTCTCATCCTGATTGGTCTAATGATCATTGGTGCAGCACCGGGATCCACCGGAGGAGGGATGAAGGTCACCACTTTTTTCGTGGTCATGCTCACGGTTTACCAGATCATCCGCGGCCGCAATAACATAGTAATTGCCGGCCGAAAACTGCCCATTGGCTGCATCCTGCGCGCCTTTACCCTGATGATCTGTTACTTTTTTATTCTTGCCTTCGGCTGCATTTTACTCTTATACTTTGACAACAAACCCTTTGTCGCCACCCTGTTTGAAATGGCCTCTGCCCTGGGTACAGTGGGCCTTTCCCTGGTGGAAACCGGTGAATGGGGTATCTTGGGGAAAAGTGTCCTGATAGTTGCCATGTTTATCGGTCGTATTGGTCCTGCAGTCCTGATCATCATTCTGCTTGAAGGTAGAGACAAGGGGCTTGTGGATTATCCAGAGGAAAAAATTATCTTGGGATAACAAATGAAACAAGACATCGCGGTCATTGGCCTGGGTCTTTTTGGTTATGAAATTGCTGTCTGCCTGGAGCAGAAGGGCCATAATGTTCTGGCCGTTGATATCATCCCTGAGAAGATTGGCGCCATCAAGGACCAAGTCACCGCAGCCGTGGTGGCCAACATTACCGATGAGTCCGCCTTACGGGAACTCGACATCGATCAGTTCGACATGGTCATTCTCGGGCTTGGTAAAAATCTCGAAGAGCTGGTGCTGGGCATCACCTATCTGAAAAAATTAGGCGCACAGCACATCATTGCCAGGGCTAGCTCGGAAATCCAGGAGGAAATTCTCCTGCGAATCGGCGCGAATGAGGTGATTCTACCGGAGAAACAGAGTGCGGACCATCTCGCGACACGAATTACAGTACCCAATATCATGGCATTTCTGAAATTGGACAGCGATATAAATTTGGCGGAGATCCATGTTGATCAGAAGTTAGCAGGAAAGAGTCTGCTGGAGCTCAATCTGCGCAAAAAACACCACATCACCGCCCTTATTTTAAAGAGACAAGATCAACAGCCAAAGATAATCACCAGTCCTGATACCCGGCTGATGCTGGATGATTCCGTGGTTGTTGTCGGCAGACAGGACGATATTGAACGGTATTTTGCGTAATAATCCGCACCAATGTCTGCTGACCCCCTTAGTGTTTTTTGTTTAAAGGTACAGGTAACTATGCTGGCTTACTTACATCTATCTTCCATCACCGGCCTCGGACTCTTGCTTTTCTGCGGTTATTTCTGCGGGCAACTGGTCCGCTATCTGAAATTACCGGCCCTGATCGGCTATCTGGCCGCCGGGGTCTTACTGGGGCCGTCAGTTCTAAATGTGTTGACCGAGACCCAACTGCAGCACCTTGGCTTCATAACCTCTCTTGCTCTCGGCTGCATTGCCTTTATCATTGGCTCGGAACTGCATCTCACCTCCTTAAAGAAAATGGGCGGCGGTATCATTGTTATTATTCTGGCTGAATCATTCATGGCCTTTTTAGTAGTTACCGGAGGTGTTTTTTTATTAACGCACAATCTACCATTATCACTCCTTTTAGGGGCTATGGCACCGGCCAGCGCCCCGGCCGGAACCGTAGCGGTGATCCAGGAGTACAAGGCCAGAGGAACATTAACCAAAACCCTCTATGCTGTTGTTGGATTTGATGATGGTCTGGCTGTGATTATATTCGGCTTTGCTTTGGCTGCAGCTAAACTTTTACTGATAACAGACCAATTATCTGAACCAGTGAGCTTTATTACGGCACTAGAAAAACCAATGTTAGAAATTGGTTTTAGTCTCATCCTCGGTGGCTGTATTGGCGGAGCGTTTTCCTGGATCAATAAGAAAACAGCCAACGAGTCCGACCATTTGATTATTATTTTTTGGGCCATCTTAACCTGTGTGGGATTAGCAACTCGCTGGCACCTATCTTCCATCCTGAGCTGCATGATGGTGGGCTTTGTCTTTGTCAATGTGAGTAAACCCTACCTGGTTAAAGATACCAGGGCCCCACTTCAACACATTATGGACCTGATTTTCATTTTATTTTTTGGTTTAGCTGGTCTTCATCTTGACTTAACAACCCTGCCTACCCTTGGCACTATAGGGCTTGTATATATCATTACGCGTATTGCCGGTTTAATTTCAGGAGCCTGGTTTGGAGCAAGATGTGGCCGCATGGAAGAAAAAATTCGCCATTATCTCGGCTTTGGCATCCTCTCCCAGGCCGGGGTTGCCATTGGTCTGGCCCTGCTGGTTCAGCAGGAACTAGCGCAAATCCCTGGGGCCGAGCTTCTTGGGGTACAGATCCTCTCCACCATCACCGCCACATCAATCATTTTTGAGTTTATCGGTCCGCTGGCTGCAAAATACGCTTTGAAAAAGGCCGGTGAAATTACGGAGGAGCCATCGTGACAGCAACTCAGCAAAAGATGTCCGCCACAGTTGCGGAACTTATTAAATCTATAGGTCAACGTCCGCTGGCTCTCGTCTCTCCCCAGGCCGCATTACCTGAAATCATCCAGGCTTTTGCCGGGGCAGCCCATACCAGACTGGTCTATGTCGTGGATACGGACCAGCATCTCCTCGGGGCTATTTCCCTCGGCAACCTGAGCAAACATCTTCTCTTTCACCACAACAACACGTGCATCGACAACCTGCACCTGCTCAGTATGGCGACCTCGGAGACAGCGGCCGATTTTATAGATCGACCCGTCATCACGGCCCATCTTACTGAAACCATTGAACCCGTGCTTGAACGGATGCTTGCCGCCAATATTAAAGAGATCCCGATTTTGGATGATCAGGACCGGTTAGTCAATGACCTGACCATGGTGGACATCTTACATCTCTGTATCCTGGATATTCTGCCATGACCGTTGCTGATCCGCAAAACTTTCAGGGGTATGTCGTGGCGGTGAACGGCTCCATTGTTGATGTCGTCTTTGCCCCCCCCTTACCACCCATGCAGGCCCTCCTGGTCATCGAGTCCACCGACAAAGACCGCATCATGCTGGAGGTCGCCGGTCATGTCTCCGAGACCATGGTCCGTGCCATTGCCCTCACCCCGGTGGCGGGATTAAGGCGTGAGCAGGTCGTCAGCAGCGACGGCAAACCCCTTTCCATGCCGGTGGGAACACCGCTCCTTGGCCGGATGCTCAACGTCTTTGGTGAGGTTATTGATCAGGACCCACCCTTGGAAGGGATGGAGAAACGTTCCATCTACGCCATTCCGCCGCCGCTGGCTCAGCGCACCGTAACGTCGGAAATTGTTGAAACCGGGATCAAAATAATTGACCTGCTGGCCCCTCTGGAAAAGGGGGGCAAGGCCGGCATGTTCGGCGGGGCAGGGGTGGGCAAGACCGTTATCATTACCGAGTTAATCAATAATATTGCCGGCCAGCAAGAGGGCATGAGCCTCTTCTGCGGCATTGGCGAGCGGTGCCGGGAAGCGGAAGAACTGTATCGGGAAATGGCAGCGGCCGGGGTCCTGGACAAGACCGTCATGGTCTTTGCCCAAATGAATGAGTCATCCGGGGCCCGATTTAAGGTCGGTCACGCGGCCCTCACCATCGCCGAATATTTCCGTGATTCACAGAGAAAGGATGTCCTGCTGCTTATTGATAATATCTTCCGTTTTATTCAGGCTGGCAGCGAGGTATCCGGCCTGATGGGCTACATCCCCTCCCATGTGGGCTATCAGCCGACCCTGGCCACCGAACTTGCCGAACTTGAAGAGCGGATATGTTCCACCCAAAAGGGTGCCATCACCTCGGTGCAGGCCGTTTATGTGCCAGCCGACGACTTCACGGATCCTGCCGCCTCCCATACCTTTTCTCACCTTTCCGCCTCAGTGGTACTGTCGCGCAAGCGCGCCAGTCAAGGATTGTACCCGGCCATGGATCCCTTGCTATCTTCTTCCAATATGCTCACCCCGAATATTGTTTCAGATCGCCATTACCGGATTAATCATCAGGTGCGCAAGATCTTTGCCGAATATGAGGATATGAAGGATATTATTGCCATGCTCGGCCTGGAGGAGCTCTCTGAAGCGGATCGACGTATGGTGGCCATTGCCCGCCGTCTTGAACGGTTTCTCACTCAGCCATTTTTTACCACCTCCCGTTTTACCGGCAAAAAAGGGCAGAGGGTCAAGCTCAGCGAGACCCTGGATGGCTGCAAGCGCATCCTCGATGGGGAGTTCACCGATGTACCGGAGAACCATTTATATATGATCGGCACCATTGACGAGGTGAAAAAAACCTAATGGACGTGACCCTGATCCTGCCCCATAAAATATACTGGCAACATGGCGAGGTAAGCAAACTCTCTGCCGAAGGCTTGGAGGGTCATTTTACCCTGTTGCCGGCGCATATTGACTATGTCTCAGTGCTGGTCCCGGGAATTATGCACCTGACGGTTCAGGGAAAAGAGCATGTCTTTGCCGTTGATCACGGCACCCTCGTCAAAACGGGGCCTGTGGTGCAGATCTCCTGTCGTAACGCGGTGGAGGGGGAGGATTTAAGCCAGTTATCGCAGGTGGTCAAAGAGAAATTTGAGGAAATTGACGAGATGGAAAAGAAGGCCCGCTCAGCCCTTCTTGGCTTGGAATACAGCGTTATCCGTGGTTTTGCGGACATGGGGAAGGGGTAAGAGAGATGCAGAAAAAACATGACGATCTCCCTGAAATTATCCACCATAAAGTCGACCAACATCTGCAGGCGGACAAGGACAAGCGCGGAGGGCTGTTTTTTGGCATGGGGATGTTTGGTGCCGTGGGCTGGGCCATTACCATTCCCACCGTCCTCGGCACCCTCCTGGGACGCTGGCTTGACAGCTTGCATCAGGGGCAAATGTCATGGACCCTTACCTGCCTGTTGGGCGGATTGGCATCAGGCTGCTTTGCGGCTTGGCGATGGGTGAGCAAAGAAGGAGGGAGAAAATGACGAATATACCGATACTCCTGACCATGCTATGTGCTGGTGGTGTTCTGGGCCTATTCTATTTCGGTGGCCTGTGGTTAACCTTACATGGCCTGACCGGAAAGAGTCGCTGGTTTTTGTGGATGGGCGCAAGCTTTATGGTACGCTCCACCATAACTGTGGCGGGTTTCTGGTTCCTTGGGGCTGGGGACTGGCAACGGTTCGTCGCCCTGTTAACAGGCTTCACCCTTGTCCGTTTTTTCTCAGTAAAGCGGATACCGAGCGAACCGGGATCAACATCATGAAATATTCACCCGATCAGACCATATTCCTCGACTGGGGCTGGGGACAAATCAATGCCACCCTGCTATTCACCTGGGTCATCATACTCTTCATGGCAGGGGGAAGCTGGTGGATCACCCGGCGGCTGAGCAGTTCCACAATAATATCACCCGGGCAGAATCTGCTGGAGGTGCTGGTGCAGGGCATGGTTCTGCATATCGAAGAAATAACCCATCGTCCCGCCCTCCATTTCTTACCCACGGTGGGAACCCTGTTTTTATTTATTCTTGTCTCAAACATTCTGGGCATAGTGCCTTTTTTCCAGCCGCCAACCGGTTCACTGTCCACCACCAGCGCCTTTGCGTTCCTGGTCTTTATAGCGGTTCCCGCCTATGGCCTGAGCACCAGAAGCGTGGGGTCTTATTTCGGCCAATATCTCAAACCCACCATATTGATGCTGCCCTTTAATCTCCTTGGCGAAATTTCCAGAACCTTTGCTCTGGCAGTGAGGCTGTATGGCAATATCATGAGCAGCACCGTGATCGGCATCGTACTTCTGATCATTACCCCGCTCTTTGTGCCGGTGATCATGCAGGCCTTGGGGTTGCTGACAGGAGTTATCCAGGCCTATATCTTTGCCTTGCTGGCTCTGGTTTACATCGCCTCGGGCATGGAAGGAGACGAGTCCGCATGAATAGATAACGGCGGGAAAGTGGTTCATTACTCTCCATATGGAGCTTTATATCATAACATACCGTGGCCAGCCGTTCGTAAACCGCCATGGCAAAGGAGGAATTAACATGACAGGAATTGATTTAATCGGCACGGGTTCAGCCCTCGCGGCGGCATTTTGTATTGGCTTGGGGGCCATCGGCTCCGCCATTGGTGAGGGTATGGCGGCGGCGGCGGCCCTGCGCGCCATTTCTCAGCAGCCGGATCATACAGCCACCATAACCCGAACCTTGTTCGTGTCCATGGCCATGATTGAGTCCACCGCGATCTATGCCTTTGTCATCTCCATGATCCTCATCTTTGCCAACCCCTTCTGGAATTATGTGATCGCACAGGGAACCGGATGAGTATTGACTGGTTTACAGTAGCGGCCCAGATTGTCAATTTCTTAATCTTGGTTTGGCTGCTGAAAAAATTTCTCTATAAGCCGGTCTTGTCGGCCATGACTCAGCGCCAGGAAAAGATCAAGGGCGAGCTTGAGCAGGCGTCCGCTCTGGCCAGATCAGCGGAAAAAGAAAAAAAACAATATCTCGCCCTACAGGAAGACGTCAGGGAGAGTGGCAGGGAAGAATTCCGGCGAGCCCACCGCGATGCCGAGGACTTCCGGGAAAAACTTTTCAAAGAGGTCAGGGCAGAGGCAGAAATGGCCCATGTTCAGCTGCAAGAGGAATTGGGACGTGAAAAAGCGCTTTTTTTGAAGCAGGCCAGTAGCCAGGTTGCTGTACAGTTTCATCATCTGGCGCACAACGCCTTTCGGGATCTGGCCGATGAAAATTTTGAAAAGGGTATTGTCGCGCGTTTTTGCGCCTTAATCGCAACACAGGATACGGAACAGGATTTTTTTCACCACTTACATCACACTGAAAAGATTAATGTCGTCTCCGCCTTTTCCCTCACCGGGAGCACAAGGGACAAGATCAAACAGGTGTTATGGCAGCGCATCTCCACCCAGCCGGAGATAGACTTCCTGTCCGAGCCGACACTCATCGCCGGTATTGTAATTTCGTCCAATGATCATAAGCTCGAGTGGAATATTCATAATTATCTTGACGACTTTCAGGCTGAGTTGCAAACCGTTCTCTCCATGGACAATCAAGCGATCAGGCCAAAGCAAAATTAAGGCAGGGATAATTATACAGTTGTAAAAAAAAATCTCACCTGCTTGTTTTTACAGCAACCTTTTTTGGGAGTAAGTCACTAATATGCTGGAAAAATCATTACATAAAAATCAGCAGGCCTTTGCTGAGACCCTCTCTGCCTTTAGCCCGCAGATTCTGGTTGAAGATATAGGGAGGATAGTGTCGGTGACCGGCCCCATTGCCAGGGTATCCGGTCTTGCCTCTATCGGCGTTGATGAGCTCGTCGAGTGTGAGGACGGGACCCTGGGCATGGTCGCTTCCCTGGGTGCTGAAACCATCGGCATCATCCTCTTTGGTCAGGCAAAGGGTGTGGGCGCGGGTATGGAGGTGAAAGGGCTGAAACGGGTGGTGGATGTGGAAGTCGGCTCTGGACTCATTGGCCGGGTCTTCACCGCAGCCGGTGTACCCCTTGATGAGAAAGGGGTGCTTGGCGGGGATGAACGGCGTCCCATTGAACATCCGGCCCCTGCCATCATGAAACGGGATCCGGTCAGCAGCCCCCTGGAAACGGGAATTAAGGTGGTGGACACCATGATTCCCGTCGGCAAAGGCCAGCGGGAGCTGATTCTCGGCGACCGGCAGACCGGCAAGACCGCCATTGCCCTGGATGCCATCTGTAATCAACAGGGCAAAGATGTGGTCTGTATCTATGCGGCCATTGGCCAGCGGGAATCGGCCATTGCCCGGGTGCTCCATGAATTTCAGGAAAAAGGGGTATTTGATTACACCCTGGTTCTGGTGGCAGGCGGTGAGGAAGGGCCCGGTCTCCAGTTTATTACCCCCTACGCAGCCACAGCCATTGGCGAATATTTCATGGAACAGGGACGCGATGTTCTCATCGTCTATGATGATCTTACCCGCCATGCAAGGAGCTACCGTGAGCTATCACTTCTCCTGGAGCGTCCTCCCGGCCGGGAGGCCTATCCTGGAGATATTTTTTATATTCATTCACGGTTGCTGGAACGTTCCACCCATTTACGTAAGGAGTATGGCGGCGGATCAATGACGGCCCTGCCCATCATTGAAACAGAAGAACAGAATCTCTCATCCTATATCCCCACCAATCTTATTTCCATTACTGACGGCCAGATCTACCTGTCGCCTCAGCTCTTTGCTAAGGGAATGCTGCCGGCGGTTGATGTGGGACAATCTGTTTCCAGAGTTGGCGGCAAGGCCCAGAAACAGGCCTTTCGTGATCTGGTTGGCGAACTCAAGTTCTCCTACTCCCAGTTTGAAGAGTTAGAAACCTTTGCCCGTTTTGCCACCCGGCTGGACGAAGAGACAAAGAAATCCCTGGAGCGGGGACGTCGTTTGCGTGAGGTGTTACGCCAGAAACGGTATCATCCCCTGCAGGATTTTGAACAGATCTTTGTCATGCTGGCCCTGATCCATGGTCTTTTTGACCCCTTGCCCCCGGATCAGGTGGCACGTGCAGAGAAAAAAATATGCGCCATGGCTGCCCGCCAGTTACCGCAGATATGTGCCGATATCACAGCCGGCAAAGAATTAACTGAACCCATGCAACAGGAAATACTGACAGAATGCCGGAGTGCCCTGGCCGAAGATGAAAAGGAAACATAATGGAGAGTCTCCACGCCCTGCAGAAGCATATCGACACCAGCGGCAAACTGCAGTCCATTGTGGGCAGCATGAAAACCCTGTCTGCGGTCAATATCCGCCAGTATGAGCAGGCCGCCCATGCCCTTGACACCTATCAGGCGACCATTGAGGCCGCCCTGCAGGCCGGTCTCAACCAAACGGATCTGCCGGTTAATCGTGGTGAAGATGAACAGGGACAAGGACAGGGACTGGTCATTTTCGGATCAGACCAGGGGCTGTGCGGCCGTTTCAACGAAAATCTGGTGGAGTTTTTGCTGGAGGCACAGAGAGAGACGGCAGCGCCCCCCAAGCGTCTTATTCTGGTCTCCGGCGCCAGAATTGCGGCGCGACTGGAGGCAGAAGGGGTTGAGATTACAGAGATGCGCTGGTCTCCCGGTTCCCTGGCAGGGGTAAACCGCCATGTCTATGAGATCATCCTGGCGCTCCATGACTGGCGTTACAGGCAGGGGATAAAACGAATTGATCTTTTTTTTAATCGTCATGAGCCTGGAGGTATCGGTACGCCGTCCACCGCCCCTCTGCTGCCTCTGGGTAATGCATGGCTGCGGCAACTGGCACAAAAAGACTGGCCAGGCACAAGCCTCCCCTACAGCGCCACCCCTCTGGATGAACTTTTCTCCGCCCTCATTCAACAATATCTCTTTGTGGCCATCTATCGGGCCCAGGTTCAGTCCCTGGCCAGTGAGCAGGCCACTCGTCTGTACTCTCTGCAGCGGGCTGAAAAAAATATTGAGGAACATCTGGAGGAGTTAATCGCCCGTTCCCGCAATGTCCGGCAATCGGTTATTACCTCAGAACTGCTTGATTTAGTCGCGGGATTCCGCACCGTCACGGGTCATGACGACTGAATGGTGACACATGACGGTTATCCTGACAAAGAACAGGGTGAAAACTGCCCCATACGCAACCAAGACGTTGTAAAATAATAACATGGTCAACTAGATGGCCATAGCTGCATAAGGGCAGAACAATAAGGTATAGACGTCCGACACCGGTGCTAAGGAGATAAAATGAATCTGTCCGCAGCAATTACATCTTTTTCTTGTTTGGCAGAAAGCAGGAGAGCAGTGCTGCCATTAAGGCAAGGCCACATGCCATGAAATAACTTGAGGTGAAATTTCCCGACATCTCAGCCAGAACTCCGGCAATAAAGGGCCCAAGAATTTGACCAATGCCGAAGATAAAGGTGATGAACCCAAAAACATGAACAGCATGTTGCGGTCCGACATAATCACCCACCAGGGCTGCCATAATGGAGGGAATGGACCAGGCAACAATGCCGTAGCAGCCGATGGAGAGGTAGAGGAAGATATCCCCCCTGTTTAAGGCAATAAAGAGATAGGCCATGGCCTGAATAGTGAAAACAGCAACAAGGGCATGACTGCGGCCAAATCTATCGGAAATGGAGCCAAACACAGGTCCTGAAAAAAGGGATAGAAAACCGACCCAGGCCCAGAAGTTCCCGGCAATGGCCTCGCTCATACCCCGTTCCTGTACCAACGTCGTGACGATGAAGGTGGCATAGATGACATAGGTAAAACCAAAGAGAAAATAAATGGCCGCGCAATAGTAGAGAACACCTGTACGCCCTTTCATGTCTTCAGCAAGTGGGTATCCATGCTTGGCATCATCCTGTCCGTTACTTCCCACAGGTTGCAGGCCAAGGTCTTGGGGGCGGTCGCGCAGAACCAGAAAACAGATGGTTGCCACACCAAGGACAATACCCCCCAGAATACACCAGCTCAAACGCCAGCCGTTGCTGCTTAAAGAATTCAAGTAGGGAACGATCTTGCCGGAGATGATAATGGCAAAGCCGCTACCGATAACAACAAACCCTGCGGCTCGCCCCCTTTTATTCCCGGCAAACCAGACAGGAATTAAACCCATGATCGACACATTGGCCAGCCCGCTGCCCATGCCGGTCAGAATATAAAGAGCGCTGATCAGGTAGAAATTAGCAGCGATACCGATAAGGAGCATGGATACCCCCACCAGCAAGAGGGAGGCGCCAATAAGTTTCCTGGCCCCGAATCTCCTGGATAATCTGCTGCAGAGAAGCACGGCCACAAGATAGCCGCTGAAATTTGCTGTGCCGATAAAACCCATTTGCCCATAGGATAGCTGGAGTGCCTCTCCCATAGATGGCAGAAGCATCCCCAGGGCAAAACGGCCTAACCCCAGGCTGGCAAAGACAC
>JAQIBE010000088.1 GCA_027859235.1 Desulfobulbaceae bacterium | reverse complement strand
TCTTTTTGCTTAAGGGTTTCTTCGCCGTACCATGAAGCAATCCCTGTTTCACTGTAGGACTGCGCCTCGGCGATGGACATGGGGGTGTATCTCTTGCCTTTGACCACATAGGGGTTATTCTTAACCCTCCCCTGACGAATGGCCTCTTTAACGGGCAGCCCGTCAATGGATTCGATGTCTTCATTCATGAGGTCCCAGTCCGCCGGGGCGGTGACCACCTTAAAGGTGAACTCGCCGATGGTGTACACCGCTTTGACCGTTCCCACCGTGATGTCATAGGTGGTTTCCAGCGCCCACACGGTAACGCCGACGGTGCCTGACACGATTGCAAAGGGTACAGTGACCACCGCACAGCCGTGCAGAAAGAAGATGGAGAGGGTGAGAAAAATGGTGGTGACGCCCTGCTTTAAACGGCTTGTTGACATTGACTTTCCAGCCCCTTTGGAATAATACATTTCAGGTCAAAACAGATAGTGATGTTAAACCACGAAGCCGCAAGATAAGCAAATTACAAGGTTATTCTTGTGGTTTTGCCCATAAGGTGAATTACATGAGTGCTGTTATCCCTTCAGGTCAAATATGTCTCTCCATTCATGGCAAGACAGTGGCTGAGGTGCTGCGTGTGGCCCAGGCCCATGGCCATGATGCCGATCTCATTGAGATACGTCTGGATCTTCTGGCAGCCCCTGAAGTTGTCCCTTTTACGGAAGGCCTGACCATGCCGCTCCTTTTCACCAACCGGCCGACCTGGGAGGGCGGTGCGTGGCAGGGTTTGGAGGGGGATCGTGTAGCTCTGCTGCTTGAGGCGGTTCGGGCGGGAGCCAGTTATGTTGATATTGAACTCCGGGCACCCGGGGAGTCATTGTTCCAAATTATGGAGGCCACTGGTGCCTGTGACTGTGCAACCATTGTTTCGTGGCATGATTTCGCAGAGACCCCTGAGACGGACCAGCTTCTTGGTATTTTGGCTGAAATGGCGGACTCCGGGGCAGATATTGGTAAGATTGTCACCACTGCCCATGATTATGCAGACACCTTACGGGTTCTGGGGCTGCAGCTTGCAGCGAGAGAGCTGGGTTTTCCCCTGGCCTGTTTTTCCATGGGTAAGGCGGGGCAGATCAGTCGGGCTGCCACCCTCAGCCTCGGTGGTGTGCTGACCTACGGGGCTGCGGATCGGGGTGCATGTACAGCCCCTGGACAACTTGGGGTAGCAGAACTTCGCGCCCTGCAGGAGATGCTGAGATGAATATTAAAGGAACCACCCTTGTCCATGGGATAATGGGCAACCCGGTCTCCCACTCCATGAGTCCTGCCATGCATAACCGGGCGTTTCAGGAATGTGGTCTTGACGGCGTGTATGTGCCCTTTCCTGTGGAGGATGTGGCAGGGGCCATGGCCGGTTTTCGTGCCCTGAGTATCCGTGGCGTTTCCGTCACCATTCCCCATAAAAAAACAGTCATACCCTATCTTGATATGCTTGATCCGGTGGCGGAGAAGATCGGGGCGGTGAATACCCTTGTCTGCGAAGATGGCCGGATTAAAGGCTATAATACCGACTGGATCGGCTCTAATCGTGCCCTGGAAACACAGATGTCATTGTCCGGGAAGAATGTTATTGTCCTCGGTGGAGGCGGTTCGGCCCGGGCCATTGGTTTTGGTCTGGTTGAAGCCGGTGCCAGCCCCATGATTGTCTGTCGCGACGAGGAGCAGGGGACAGAGCTTGGCTGCAGTCTTGACTGCCCATGGTATCCCCTGACAGACCTTGATGGATTACAGGCGGATTGTCTGGTGAATGCTACTTCGGTGGGCATGGGTGAGCTTGCTGATCTGTCCCTGGTGAGTCGTGATAAGGTTGCTGATTTCGGGGTGGTTATGGATATTGTCTATGCCCCCCTTGAGACGAAACTCCTGCGGGAGGCAAGGGCTGCCGGATGCACCACCATTGATGGTTTGCAGATGTTGCTCCTGCAAGGGGTTGCCCAGTTTGAATTATGGACTGGGCAGACAGCACCTGTGGAGAGTATGCGCCAGGTGCTGTCTGCCCATTTCGGGGTGCGTTGATCTTGGGCGTGCTGTGAGCCACGGATGAACACGAATGAACCACGGATTAACACAGATTCACCCGGATAAAAGACAAAAATCTATGTCCATTAAAAATCATGATTACAACCGAACTTCAGCCAATGGTATGAGCATTATCTGTTTTTACAGAGTTTCAGCGTGAAGTTTACGGTTCAAGGTAAAACGAATCAAATAACGCCAACATCCACGAACTGTAAACCGTAAACTGGCAACTGGTAACTTGTTAAAATAACAGAATATTGTTTGGCACTCTTTAAGTTAGGCTGAAGTTCGGTGGTAATCATAAAAAAAATAGTGATAAGAAATGCTTGAAATAAAAACCGTTGAATACATTGATGCCGATGTCACCGTTCCTGGGTCAAAGTCCATTACCCAGCGTGCCCTCATTGCCGCGGCCCTGGCAGAGGGAACCTCCACCCTTGTTGGTCCCCTTGCCAGTGAAGATACCGCGTACACTTCGGGGGCCCTTGCAAGCATGGGGGTGAAGGTTGAACCGCTTGATGGCCATTGGCTGGTGCATGGTTGTGGCGGCCGGATTAAGACCCCTGGCAAAGAAATTTTTCTGGGTAATAACGGTACAGCAACCCGCTTCCTCACCTCGTTTGTTGGGTTAGGTCATGGTGATTTTACCATCACTGGCGGTAAACGGATGGAAGAGCGTCCCATTGAGCCTCTCCTTGAGGCGCTCGCCGGGTGGGGTGTTGATATTAAGTCCATTAACGGTACAGGTTGTCCGCCCCTGGTTGCAAAGGCTCAAGGTATTAACGGTGGAGAGACCACCCTGCCTGAGGGCAAGTCCAGTCAATATCTCTCATCCCTGTTACTGGTTGGTCCATATACCCGCAATCGCGCAATCTTAAATGTGGCTGGTGTTGTTCCGTCAAAACCCTATGTCACCATGACCCTTGCCGTTATGCGTTCTTTTGGTGCGGTCCTTTCGGCCAGTGCGAGTTTGAATCGCTTTGAGATCAGTCCCACCCCCTACTCTCCGTGTACCTATCATGTTGAGGGGGATGCCTCCAGCGCTTCTTACTTCTTTGCCGCCGCTGCCATAACGGGGGGGCGTGTGCGGGTCAAGAATGTGCCTCACCCCTCTCTGCAGGGGGATATCGCCCTGGTGGGAATGCTTGAACAGATGGGCTGCAAGGTGGATTACACAAACGGGATTACGGTTATCGGTCCAAAGGAACTTCGCGGCGTGGAGGTTGATATGGGGGATTGTCCTGATGTGGCCCCCACCCTTGCCATTGTTGCGGCCCATGCCAAAGGGCGCACGGTTATCAAGAATATAGAACATCTGCGTATCAAGGAATGTGACCGTATCAATGCTGTGGCCACGGAGCTTGCCAAGATGGGGGCGCAGGTTACAGAGCAACAGGACGCACTCATCATTGAAGGTCGCGGGGATCTGCCTCTGCACGGGGCTGAGATTGACACCTATGACGACCACCGTATTGCCATGTGTTTCGGGGTTGCCGGTCTCGTCACCCCAGGGGTGAAAATTAAAGATAAAGATGTTGTGGTGAAGTCCTTCCCCGACTTTTGGGAACGGTTTCAGTGGCTTTATTAGTGTTGTTAGCTTGGGGGCCAGAAGTTTAAAAACATAAATAGAGGAAGTGTAATGAAGTTGCAGACATCTCTTGTGCTGGTAGTTGTTTCTCTGATGTTAACCGGTTGTCTTTTTACCAAAATTGTGACTGTCCCCATGCGTCTGGGTGGGGCAGTGATTTCTATTATTCCGGCGGTAGGTAATACC
>JAQIBE010000117.1 GCA_027859235.1 Desulfobulbaceae bacterium | reverse complement strand
GGAATAATTATGATAAGCTGGGTCATTTTGTCCAAGGATTCGTGCCGGCACTCATTGCCAGAGAAATTTTCATTCGCAAGGGGATTATTGCCGGTCGTGGTTGGCTGAATTTTCTGGTGATCTGCTTCTGTCTGGCTTTGAGTGGATTTTATGAATTGCTGGAGTGGTGGGTCGCCCTGCTTGCGGGAGAAGATGCTGAAATCTTTCTTGCGACCCAGGGTTATGTCTGGGATACCCAGGCCGATATGGGGTTTGCGCTGCTTGGAGCCATACTGGCTTTAGTCTGCATGAGCCGTTTCCATGATCGGGCCATTGATGAGCTCTCCCGGCAGATTTCTTGAAGTTAGGGGCCGTTAAGAATGTTGACCAGGTAAGCGCAGACTCCGCTGCAGAAATTTCTTTATACCCCCCTTCTGCAGCTATGGACATCTCGTTGGCCATGTTATCTTTTTACAACTGCTTAGAGTTGCATCTCCTGCTTGAGCAGACAGCAGGAAATTCGATGTTTCACTGTGCCATCCTCCAGATATTCCAGATTACCCGGTTGCAGCAATTTGTTCATGACACATCCCTCTGGTATTTCCAAGGTGAAGAGTTGCGCCTCACTTAAGCCTGAGTTCCTGTGCAAGGTGTTGTTCTTAATATCATAGGTGTGGAGGGGGAAATCTTCACAGAGGGGGCATTGGTACACCCGGCCGTTGGGAAAGATGAAGAAGTTCTGCGCCAGCTGGCCAGCACAGACGAATGGTTCATTGGGGTCGAGAAAAACCTTGGGGTAGATGACATGAATGTCGCGGTTTGCAGCATCGGCGGCCACTTGGGGGATGATGGTGAGCCACTCGTCCGGGGTGACTTGCAATCTTTCTGTGGTGGTGGCGGATTTGCCTCTGATGCCAATGACCTGAATGAAAAAGCGTTTGACGCCAAGTTCTTCGAGCAGGGCTGGCATACGCTGGAGGTGGGCCAGGTTCATGCTGCTGACGGTGTAGATGAGGCTGACGTCAAAACCTTTTTTGACGGCCTTTTTGATACCTGCGGTGCAGGTTGCAAAGACACCTCTGCCGCGGATGGGGTCGTTGATCTCCGCATCCGGGCCATCCAGTGAAAAGCTGATAACCGCCTCATGGGGTTCTATGCGTTCGAGAATGTCGTGGAATACATAGCCGTTGGTGTCGATGGTCACCGTGGCATAACCCAGTTCCCTTGCAAATTTCACCCCGTGGGCCAGGTCTTTATGCATGGTGGGTTCACCACCAAGAAAGATGACATTGGTGTCCTTTGTTGGCTCATAAAAAAGTTTGAGCCATGTTTCCATGGTGTTACGACTCACCATCTCTTTGCCATGCTGATCCGTGTTAATATAGCAATGTTTACAGGAAAGATTGCAGCCCGTGAGCACATGAAAAAAGATATTGCGTTCCTGGGGCTTGAACTCGAGGGTGGTTGGTTTCATGGGTTCTGGTTGTCGGGGTTAAATGGGTTGATCGAGGGTGTATTCCGCCAGCATGGTATCCTGCAGATAGGTGTTGGCTGGATTTGCAAAAAACTGCTTAAATAGGGCCAGGGATGGTTTACGTAACACAAAAGGGACTATTTCAATATCCATTTCTTTGTAGAGCTGGGGCAGGGATGCAAGATTAAGGTCGGTGCCGCCGCCCATGGCATCTTCATAGCCATAGACGATATGCCGAATGCCGCTGATAATCATTGCGGCAAAGCACATGAGGCATGGCTCCAGGGTGGAATATACCGTGACCGCCGCCGGGTCGATGTCCCGGTGATTTTGAATCAGGGCCCGCAGGGCAAGGATTTCAGCATGGTCCATTTCGTTGGCCTCCTGGCTCCCTTGCCTTGCGCCTGTGGCAACAATCTCACGGTCAAAAACAATGACACAGCCCACCGGAAATTCGCCTTCTCTCAGGGCCTTTTCGGCTTCTCTGAGGGCCTGCTGCATAAATACATTGTGATGGCTGTCCATGTACGCTCCTGTTTTGCAATGTGACTGAGTGGGCAGGATTTCATAAAATGGCTGTTTGGTCAAGGTTGAAAGATCTTTTGGCCGGGGTAAGGGATGATAACTGTCGATTTATTTGGGATTTATGGTAAGAAATTACCATGATGCCTAATTATAACGGTCATGGAAAAATGTTAAATATTCGCGCCACCATAGAACAGCGGGAGCTGGAATATCTTTCCCCCTATAGCTGCCCTTCCTCTAAGTCACGGGGGCGAGCCAGGAAAGAAGACCCCTGTCCCATTCGCACCGTGTTTCAGCGGGATCGCAATCGTATTGTCTATTGCAAGGCCTTTCGCCGTCTCAAGTATAAAACCCAGGTCTTTCTCGCCCCCACCACGGATCATTATCGTACCCGTTTGACCCATACCCTTGAGGTTTCAGAGATTGCCAGGACCCTGAGCCGCGCCTTATTTCTGAATGAAGATTTAGCGGAGGCCATTGCCCTGGGTCATGATCTGGGCCATACACCCTTTGGTCATGCCGGAGAAACCGTACTGAATGATCTGCTCAGTACGGGCTTTTCCCATTATCGTCAGAGTCTGCGGGTGGTGGATGTCCTTGAGAATGATGGTATGGGTCTCAACTTAACCTTTGAGGTGCGTGATGGTATTGTCAAACACTCCAAGGGATATGGTGATGTCCTGCCGGCTAATTCCAAGGCGATGCCGAAGACTGCAGAGGGAACGGTGGTGCGGTATGCGGATATTATGGCCTATCTCGCCCATGACCTGGATGATGCGATTCGCAGCGGGGTGATAACCGAGGCGGATATTCCTGAAGAATGTCAGCATGTGCTCGGCAGCAAGCATTCCAGACGGGTTATGTCCATGATTGAGGGAGTGCTTACGAGAACAGCGCCTGAAGGGGGTCAGCTTGTCTTCGGGGTTGAAAAACGAACCGGTGAGGCCATGCATGAGCTGCGCCAGTTTTTATATCATCGGGTGTATCGGGCCGAGCAGGTGCATAATGAGTTTGTCAAGGCCTCCAAGGTGCTGCGTGAGTTGTTTGAATATTTTATGGCAGATACCGCGGCCCTTGAACAGTATATCGGCGGATTTGCCGAATCCATCTCCCATGAACGGCGGGTGGCTGATTTTCTTGCCAGCATGACAGATCGTTATGCCCAGGATCTCTACCAACGGATTTTTGGGTTGACCATAAGCTCTTGACGTTTTTTCCCTCATCCCTTGTCTTTGGGATGATGAGTGTTTATTACTGTTATCTGTAGAAAAAATAGTGGTAGTCCCCTTTAAACAATAAAAAAATAAACGAAGTTGAGGTTATATTATGTCGGAAGAATCAGATTTTATCCCCTATGAAGTGGCCATGCAGATTGTCGGCAATGTCGTGGAAGAAGAGCATCTCCGTGAGTTGAATAAACGCGTTCTGACGGTTTATGATAAAGAGGGTGTAGAGTTATGCTGGTATAATGCGGATGAAATTCTTGCTGAGGCTACACCTGAGAAGCCTAAGGATCCTGAATCGGTGAAGCGTGCCTGTGTGGAAGTGGTGATGCGTCAGATCCCCAAATGGGCCCTGCATGATCTGCTTAAACGGAAAAAAGGCGAAGGCCATTGCGAGTCGCCCAGTTGTGAATGCGGCTGTGGTGATGGTGACTGAGTAACGAAGAGCCTTGTCTCTCCTGCGTAACCGATCCACAAAACAACCCCCACCTGCTTGAGTAGGTGGGGGTTGTTTATTTCTGGATCGTTAAATCTTCCTGTAGTCCATCCGGCATTGGCGGGACATCCTGCCCCCCTAGACTGTAACCGCCGTCAAGGCGCAGTACTGTCCCTGTCATAAAGGGGGCGTCGTGGATGAGGAAATTCATCGCCTTGATGAGATCCTCTCCCTGTCCTGTGCGCTGTAGAGGGGTCTGGCTGATGAGTTGTTCTCTGTTCTCCTCAGAAAGCAGGGGCCAGCCCCGGGTGGATTCACCATGGCGGCCGGCAAAAAAACCCAGCATAATCTCATTGACCCGCACCGTGGGGGCCGCCTGTTTGGCCCAGGTTTCAGTGAAGGAGCTGATGCCGCGGTTCGCCGCGGCATAACCGTCGTTAAAGAGAAGACCGGCAACGCCCTGGCGTCCGACAATGGCCGCAATGGATGAAATGTTAATGACGGTGGAGGGCTGTTTCTGCAGAAGCGGGAGTGATTCTTGAAAGATCAGCCATTTTGCCTTGAGGGTGGTTTCCATTTCAAGATCCCACTGCTCCGAGGTGTATGGCCCGTGGACAACGGGCATGCCGCCACGCTCAATATTATTGATAACAATATCAAGCCGGCCGTACTGGTCTTTGACCTGGCCCAGCATCTTCTTGACGTCATTTTCCCGGCGCAAATCCGCCTTAATACAGAGATGGTCGGAAAATTCTTCCTGCATGTCTCGACAGGATTCCGGCCAGTCGTAAAAGGGAAGAATCAATCGTGCCCCTTGAGAGGCCAGAGACCGGGCAAGCTGGAGGCCGAGATACCGTGTGGCGCCGCAGACCAGGGCTGTCTTTCCGGTGAGATCCATTACAGCCCGGCAGTTTTCACCAGGAGTTTGGTGCCGGGATGGATGACGTCATTTTTGAGACTGTTCCAGCGTCTGAGCTTCGCCATGGTGAGGTTGAACTCGCGGGAGATGGTCCAGATGGTGTCACCGGACTTGACATGGTAATAGGTTACCCTCTCGCCTGAGGCGGTCTCTTCTGTTGAGGTGGGCCCTGTCTTGACGGGTGGCTGCACCGAAGCTAGGGTGTTTTCTGCTGTTTTCTGACCTTTGCCAAAGTAGATGGCCAGCTTCTGCCCTGCCCTGATTTTTGCGATGTTGTCAAGGTCATTCCACACGGCAATCATGTGCATGGGCACACCATATTTCTTGGAGATCACGGAGACGGTTTCCCCCGGCCGGATTTTATGGAGGACGAGGCTGGTGTCTGCTGCGGCCATTGGCGGTGAGCCATCCTTATTCCATAATACATATTTGGTTGTCTGGTAAGGGATGCGAAGTCGTTGTCCTGCCTGCAGGCGGGCTGAGGTGAGGTTGTTTGTCTTGAGCAGGGTGAGCTTTTCGATATTGTATTTCCGGCAGACACCACCCATGGTGTCATTGCCCTTGACCACATGGGTCTTGTATTCGGTGGTCACCAACGGGTAGACGCGGTGGAGATTTTGGGCAATGATGTCTTTCTTGCCCACCGGGACCTTGAGGGGGTAACTGGCTGCGTCAGGCGGGGTGATGCGTTTACGCAGCTGACGATTGAGGTTGTGCAGGGTGTCATAATCAATATTGCTGGCGACAGTCACCGAGCGCAGGGAGGTCCAGCGGGGCACCATGGCAATTTCATATTCCAGGGGGGCCTGATACTTGATATCGGTGAAGCCGTAGGCTGCAGGGTCCTTGGCAATGATGATGGCGGCAATGAGCTTTGGCACGTACAGCTTTGTCTCATCCTGGAGATAGCGATGCTGGGCCAGATCCCAGAAGTTGTCAACCTTATAGCGTCGTAGTCCATAGCGAATCTTGCCGCCGCCGGCATTATAGGCGGCCACAGCCAGGGGCCAGTTATTAAATTCTTTATGGAGGTCGCTGAGGAAGGCGATGGCGGCTGCGGTGGAGAGTACCGGGTCTCTCCGCTCGTCAAGATAGGCATTGACGGTCAGCCCGTAATGGGTGCCTGTGGAACGGATGAACTGCCATGGGCCGGCAGCCCTGGCTGAGGAGTACGCGGTAAGGGAGTAGCCGCTTTCAATCATGGGGAGATAGGCCAAATCCAGGGGAAGTCCAGCCTTCTTTAATTCGGCCTGAATATGGGGCACATAACGACCCGACCGCTCCAGCCATTTGCGGAAGGTTGTTCTTTGGCGATTTTGGAAAAAATCAAGATAAAATTTCACCTGCTTATTCATGGTTACAGGGAAATCATAGGTTATTTCCGGTTTCTCCGGTTCAGCAACTTCAGGTCCTTCTTCCCAGTCACCAAGACGGGCGAGCTCCTTCACCTCCTCCTCCACTGTAGCACTGGGCTCAGGGGGAGTTGTTTCTTCTAGCACCCCTTCAATGGCAGGAATAACAAGCTGTTCCACTACCATGGTCTCGGCTGTTGTTGTCGCTTGTTGCCTTGGCAGACAGCCTGGGATTAAAAGGAGTAGGGTAACTGTAAGGACTGGGAATAGATAGCGCATAGGTATATGGGATATTAGTTTGATTAGGGGCCTGTTTCCATAGAGAAACAATAGCTTAAAGTGGGAAAGATAAGGCCTTTTTACCTGAGCCCAGGTGACAATGCAATAGGTTTCGCTGTTCTCTGGTGGCAGATATTGTGCAAGTTTACTCTAATTTTAACCTTAGTTCTTAAGAAATGATCCCCTGTCATTAGGTTTAGGCTTGAAGTTGTTGCCTTTTTGGATCATGATATGCCGTTCCTGTGTCCCTTGCTGAAAGTGAAAGGGCGCAACACTTGCAATATTTAATGGGCGCGGTCATACCGTCTCATTATAACATTATAGATTAAGGGCAGTCCTCTCTAAGCATTGAATATATATGGATAAACGCATACTTTCAATTGCAGTTCGAGCAAGCATAATCCTCTCGGTTCTTGCCGTTGTCACCCTTTTTGGGAGTTATTACTGGTTTGTTGTTGCCCACCCGGGTGAGGCCATTGAACAGGGGAATATTGATGATATTCTCGCTATGGAAAGTCCTGTCTTTTACAATGATGGTACTGCTAAAATTGGTGTCTTCTTTCAAGAATCACACCGTCAATATGTCCCGTATGGGCGCATTCCTAAATTTTTTGTTAACGCTATTGTTTCCTCAGAAGATAATAAGTTCTTCAGCCATTTTGGCATAGATGTCCTTGGGATTACCCGCGCTGTTTTGGTGAATATCAAGGCCGGACGTTGGGTGCAGGGCGGCTCCACCATTACCCAGCAAACGGCTAAGAACTTGTTTAAACGCAAGGGGCGTTCCTTGGGTGAAAAGCTGAAGGAGCTGCTGTACGCCCTGCGTCTTGAATACCATTATCCGAAAGAAAAGATCCTCGAGTTTTACGCAAATCAATTTTATGTCAGTGGCAACGGCCGTGGTTTAGGGGTCGCGGCGCGGTATTATTTTGACAAAGAGGTAGAGCAGTTGAGTCTGGTTGAGGCCGCTTTTATTGCAGGTTCGGTAAAGAAACCAAATTATTACAATCCCCATATTAAGAACGATAAGGAGAGAGCGGATAAGGCGCGCTTAGATTCCAGAAAGCGGACAGCCTATGTGCTGGGGCAGATGTATAAGCTCCGCTATATAGATGCCAATACCTACCAGCAGGCCTTGAATGAGGAAATTCCATTTAAACAGGGGCGTACACGCTACTCAACTAATACCGTGATGGATCTTGTAAAAGATGCCCTTGCTGATCCAATTATTGAGGCCGCCTTTGCAGAGTATGGTATTGAGAATATTGCCACCTCCGGGATCCGGGTGATTACAACGGTTGATAAGGACCTGCAGGAATCCAGCCTGTATGCCTTAAAGAGTGAGCTGTCCCGGCTGGATATCCTCCTTGGGGGTTATGACCGCAAAGAGTTGCAGAAATTGTATGCTGAGAAATCTATAGCCCACTCGCAAAAATTGGATATTGGTCAGTTTCTTTTTGTGAAAGTTGACAAGATCCACAGAGATCCGCTTCAGGTACAGGTCTCTTTTGGGAAAGAGGGCGATCCCAAGGCCATGGGTGTCATTGACCTGGAAGGAATGCAGACGGCCTTGGCCGCTCTTGTGCACCATAAGCGCCAACGATGGTCCGAGCCTGTTGCGGGAGATATAAAACTGCTCCTTGACGAGATTGAGGTGGGTGACACCCTGTATGTAAGTGTACGTGAGGTTGATCAGCTTGCCGGCGGTTCTCTTTTTCATCTTGAAAAATACCCTGAAGTGCAGGGCGCGGTTATCAGTCTGCAGAAGGGCAAGGTTAAATCCATGGTTGGCGGCATGACCAATCATTATTTTAATCGTGCGGTAACTGCCAAGCGAAACATGGGGTCCACCATCAAACCGCTGGTCTATGCGGCGGCTATACAGCTCGGCTGGAACACCCTCGATGTGCTTAATAATGAACGGAATATGTTTATTTTTCACGATAAACCCTATTTTCCCCGTCCTGATCATGATTCTCCCCACTCCGGTGTTTCCATGAGCTGGGCCGGGGTTCACTCTGAAAACCTCGCCACGGTGTGGCTCGTTGACCATTTATGTGATCAGCTCACTCCCGGTCAGTTTAAAGAGGTGATTGCCCGTCTCGGTCTCGGTCAGGGCCCTGTTGAATCTTATAACCATTATATGCGCCGTGTGCGTGATGATATGGGGATTGTTGTTGACGAAGAGGCGATTCTCCAACTGGCCTTTGAGCGGGGACGGTTGAATATTGAAACTGATCTGGTCTTTGGCGGCAAGGAAACTGAGCTTTCCGTACTTAAGGACTATCATTATTCCAAGGGGTATGACCTTGCTATTGACGAGGCTGAGGAAGGTGAAGTGGAAGATGAGGAAACAAAACTCCGTAACCGGTTGGCATCACGAAGTTTTCTAAGGCTAGTTGAATTGCATGATCTGCTCCTGCGTTTTGAAATGTTTCCTGACGCTACCCTGGGTCAGCATATCCCAAATTTATACTATTTGCCCCAGGGAAGTCAGTCCGGCTCCACTGTAACCCGCGATTTGAGCCAATATATATTCATTTTTTCCGATACCCCGCACCCCTCCTGGCGGCCCGTGACAAACCAGATTTTCAGTGAAACGGTGGACGGTTTAAGTCCAGAACAGCAAAAAGATTTTTGGCGCAGGGTCCGTCTTGATAATCAGCTCACCGTTGAAACGGTGGAGCAGGTTCGCAGGGCAATGGATGTTGAGTATGACAAGATCGCACGCCTTAAACCCTATAGCCCTGAGGTTCTGCATTCTCTGCGCGACTTCAGGATGACGGTTGGGTTGCAGTATATCATTGGGCTCTGTCGCGCCCTTGGGGTGGAAAGTGATTTAGACGCGGTCTTGTCCTTTCCCCTGGGATCCAATGTCATTAGTCTCACTGAGCTGGCTAAGATTTACGAGGGGTTGACCTCGGGCATGGCTTACTCTACAGTTGGTCAGCTGGATATTGGTGTTGGTCTTATTGAGATGATAGAATCCAATGAGGGTGAAGTTATTTATCGTGCTGACACCAGAAAGAAAATGGTTATTGACCCCCAGACGTCTCTGGCTGTGAATGATATTCTCCGCAATGTTGTTAAGTTTGGAACAGGACGCTATGCCTACAGAAATATTCATCTGCATAGCCGTGATCCTGAGCTTGAGGAAGGTTTACTTGCCATGGATATAACCGTGCCGGCTCTGGGTAAAACAGGTACTGCCAATCGTTTCACCAATGCCTCTTTTGCCGGTTTCATTCCCGGGGCGCATCAGGGTGAGGGGAGTGGTGTGAGTATGGCTAATGGTCTCGTGCTTGCAGCCTATGTGGGGTATGACGATAATAAGCCCATGGTTCGCCATACGACTCATATCTCCGGGTCATCAGGTGCCTTACCTGTATGGACGCAGGTTGCTGCTGATTATATATTGAATCGTGATTATGCTAAGGTCCTTGATCTGGCTGATCTCTCTTTTTCCGGTGTTAAAGAATTGCCCCTGTTCTATCCTGAGCTTGGCCAGATCGCAGTCCCTGTGTCCGTTCGCGGCGGCGGCGTTGTGGCGAGAGGCGGGGTAGATTCCAGGGTTATGCAGACCCCCATTGTTACCTTTGGTGAGATCTCTCCAAATGGCGAGATCAAATTACAACGTTATTTCAGACCGTACTGGAGTCATTAGAGGCCAATGAAAATTGGTATTGTGTTGAATACTATGAGACAGAAAATAGACGTAAGATATAGTTGTGGTTTGCTCATCCTGTCTTTCTTGATTGGCGGGTGTCAATTAATGAATCTGCAGGAGGGTGCGGATCCATTGGCAAGCGCTCCAGATACTGCTCCAGTGGAGGAAGATGGCATGGCAAAACTTCCCCCTGGCGCGGATGGAAATGCTAGGGATGTTGAGGAGGCTATTGCCGATTTTACTCCAGAACCAGATGAACTCGACCGCATATTTGTGAAGGAACGGTATGCGCGTTACAACGATAAGCAGTCTAAATGGCAAATGCTTAAAAAGGAAACATCTCTGTTCGGGGTAGGGTTTGCACAACCTGAACGATTTGCTTCATGCTACCAGCTCGTGCAGTCCATTGCCGGCGGCTACCGTGACTTGCAGTCAGAACCGGACCAGGGTTATTTTGTCACCAGTAAGTATGATATTCGTTTCCTGGCAGAAGAGTGTGACACGGTTTTTGGTGTACAGGCCAGTTATCTGCCGACAATGTTGGAGCAATTCAGATCTGAAGCAGAAGAGAAGGGGCGGGATATTGTTTTTTATTATGCTGAAAAACAGGACTTCAGCCGGGTAATCTCGGTGGTGGAAAATATGCCGGGAGATGGGGTTTTAAGCCCGGAATTGCAGAGGATTTATGGACGCGCCTTGGTGGAAATGGACCGTTTTGGTGATGCTGCCCGGGTGTTATCGCGGGTGGTTGCGGGGCTTGATCAGCGAGGACAATGGCCGCTCCGGTTAGAGATTGCTGAGTTGTTGATTGCCTCGGGTGAGTATGAGGAGGCTAGGAATCAGTACCTTGCCATTGCTGAGGTGTTGAGCAGCTGGGAGGAGATCCATAAGGTTGTCACCGATCAACTGGCCTTGCTTTACGGTGCCGAGGATCACCCCACTGAAATTGCGCTCTACTCCAAATGTCTGTCTGCCTATCTGTCTTTTGACGGGCAGGCAATTCCCCTTGAGCTTGAGCAGAATGTGCAACAGCTGCAGGCCGAATATCCATCCGGTATCCATGCTGATGCTGCTCTGAAGCTCTATCAACGGGCTGAGGAGCAGGTGGGTAATGATATTAGTCTGCGGTTGCTCCAGGTGCAAAAGCTAACGGATGAGAAGCGGTTTCAAGCGGCGCTGGATCGACTGCAGGAGATGAAGCAGGCCCAGTTGCCAGCTGATGCTGCGGCTCGTATTGATGAGATGGTCGCTATTGTTACAGCTGAGCGGGATGTGTATATGGAAATGGAGAAGGAAAAACGGACCCAGTCCCTTGCTGACAGATGGCAGGAGGGGCTTAATCTTCTTGATATGCAAATGTATGATGAGTCCATTGCCATCTTTTCAGGATTGCTCGGCACAGAATATGACAGCAGGGCGGCTAAAAAGATAGAAAGAGGATCAGTGCTTGCTGCGACAGCATTACGCAGCGAAGCTGCAAATTTATTTGTTCAGGCAAGACGCACAACGGATTATAATTCGCGCATCACCTTGCTTAATCAGTCACGGAAGTTACTGCAGGAGATTCTTGACAAATATCCTCAGATTGATCTGGCTGAAAAGGCCGCTGTTCATATTACGGTGATTGATGAGCAGTTGCAGGGCATGGGAGTCTTCGGAGAGTGATACCTGACAGAAATGGGCCAATCTAATCCACGTCTGAACCTTTACGTTTCTGAGTTAAGGGTGATTCCGCGCCCTCTCTGAATAGTTTAACTAATATTTCAAAAATTCTATGAATCATTCTGATATTCTTATTGTCGGCGCCGGCCTTTCTGGTTTGGCCTGCGCCCATTTTCTGCAAAAACATGCCCCTGCATATGTGGTCTCGATACTTGAGAGTACAGGCCGGGTTGGCGGTGTTATTGATTCATGGCGGGAAGAGGGGTTTCTTGCCGAAGCCGGTCCCCATGGCTTTCTTGACAATAAGCCGGAAAGTCAGGAGATTCTGCAGGATTTACACCTTGAGTCGTTGCTGCAGAAAGCTCCCCTGGCTGATTTTAAACGGTATATCTGTAAGAACGGTAAACTTGTACCATTACCGCAAAGGCCTGGGGAACTTATCACCTCTTCTTTACTGAGTTTGTCCGCCAAGTTGCGCCTCTGTGCTGAACCTTTCATCAGGCCAATACTAGGGACACCCACGGTGAGTGAATGGGCAGAGGCGCGATTTGGCTCCGGTGTTTTGCCCCTTGTTGATGCCGCAGTCACGGGTACATTTTCCGGAGATTTCAGCAAGCTGTCAATGGATGCGGTGATGCCGGGAGTGCGGTTGCTTGAAAAGGAGTATGGCTCATTACTTAAAGGGCTCAGGGCAAAGAAGAAGCAGCAGAGAGGGGGAATGCAACTTCCATCCATGGTGAATTTCCCTGATGGCATGGTCACCCTTGTAAATCGTCTTGCTGAGGGCAAAAACATTCTCTTTGACCATGGAGTTCAAGGGGTTCGGCAGGTTAGTCAGGGGTGGGAAGTTACAACGAAGCATGG
>JAQIBE010000086.1 GCA_027859235.1 Desulfobulbaceae bacterium | reverse complement strand
CGAGCAGGCTATACTGGGTGTGGACATGGAGATGGACGAAATTTGCAGGGGGAATAGACTGTTCTGACATTGGCGTTACCGGTACACGTTTGGTGCAGATGAGGAGAATTAAAAGATTACTTGGCTGAGGGTCGTTTTGTTTTCCAGCGCCGATGCAGCCAGCCGAACCAAAGTTCTGGTTTCTGACGGATATGATATTCAAGCCGACTGGTCATGTGTTGGGTCACCTCTTGCACAGCATCTTCAGAGACATCACCTGGGGTAATATCAACTTCCTCAACGACCATCTTCAAGCTCCCGTCATCCTGAGGGAAGGAAAAAACCATAATAATGGGGATATCCCGCTTCAAGGCATATTGAGCCGGCCCCTTTGGCGTTGAGGCAGGCCGTCCAAAAAAATCCACCAGGACACCTGAATGACCGGCGTCCTGATCAATCAACATCCCCACACATCTCTTTTCTCGGAGATCGCGGGTGATATAGCGCACCGCCATACCCTTCTTGGAAATGAGCCGAACCCCCATGCGTTGACGATTTTCTGTAACCATTTTCTGCAGATATGGATTACGGATGGGCGCAACCACCAGGCTGATCGGATAACCTGCAGCAGCAAGGGCAGCCCCCAGGGTTTCCCAATCACCGAGATGACCACTGGTGACAATAACCCCTTTATCTTGGGCAAGCGCCTTTTTAAGAATGTCTTCGCCCACGAACTCGACCTTGGTCAAGATAGCCTCGGCCGAATGCTGGGAGAAAAAACACTGGGTAACAATGATCCGACCGAGATTCTGATACACCCCATACACAATGGCGTGTATTTCAGCCAGATCCTTTTCAGGAAAGGCCTGCTGCAGGCTGGCAATGGCATGTTTTTTTCGAATTGGCAAACAGTAATAGATAACACCACCCAGAATCTTGCCAAAACCTAAGAGAAATGCTTCTGGAAGAAATCTGCCGATGCCAAAAATCAAAACAACAAAAATATACTCAAAAAATTGCCTTATTTTCTTTAACAAAATAATCCTTTAAAATCGATTAACATCTAGGGGTAAGAAACAAACCTATACCAGTAAACTCAAGTTATTCAATCGCTAAGAACGGATCATAAAAACTTCGCTCGAAGTCCAGGGAAAGGACATAACGAATACGCTTTCTCTCTCTATCGTAGAGCTCCAAAACAGGCTTCGAGCCAATCTGCTGTTCTTCACTATATTCCACCAAGGCACCATATCCCTTTAATTCACCAAAAAGAATAGAGAGATTATTTCTATAGGTAAAATCAGCAACAGCAGCCATTCCCCGCGGCAAGGTCGCAACCGTATATTTTTTCGAGATCTCCTGTAAATCACCATCCTGATCATCCTGGACAATACAGCCGATGAGGGCTCGATTTGCAGCAGGGTCAACCGTCTTGGGGTTATCATAGTACAACCCAAAATTAAGCAGGGATTGCACATGGAATTCATCGGTTAAACTTTGGCGAACCTCAGCCATAACCCCTGCAGCCTGGGCAGGAGGGCCGACATGCTTCTTATACACCATCACAAAGGGGCCAATTGGCTTTTCCTGCACCGCAACAGTGGAGAAATAGCCGTACCACGCAAAAACAGCTGCCAGAATGGCGATAAATAAAAGAGTGCAACCAACAAAGACCTGTGAAACTTTTTTCATGGGAGAGAAAACCTGTGCGACGAAGATTCGAGTTTAGGAGTAAAGCCAATAGGGAAACTGCTGTTCAGCCAAATACCTGAAGCCTGTTTCCATACCGCCGACATGATGGGGCTCCATGGTCACGATCGGCTGCAGCCCTTTCTGTCTGAGAAACCCAAAGATACCGGGGAAATCCACCTGGCCTTCACCGAGCCCCAAATGGTCATCAAGGTCACCATGATTATCATGCAGATGAATCTGCCCGAGCCAGGGTGATAGTTCAGGCAACCAGTCCTGCCATCTATTCTTTGCAAAGGCCGGAACATGACCGACATCAAAACAGAATCTGGC
>JAQIBE010000081.1 GCA_027859235.1 Desulfobulbaceae bacterium | reverse complement strand
CTGGATGATTTGTCGTCCCTCATGGCCAGACATTTCAAGGAAAAAGAGTATCATGCCCTTTTCCTTGGGCGAAAATGAGCTGTAACGAGCAGAACTCATTTCTATTTCTGCTTGAAAATGGCATACTGAGTTTTTATTAAAGTTGAGTTGCAGCGATTGAGGATAATAATATGGGTCAGCCACTAATGCGTAATTTACGGGATTTCCTGGCGGTTCTGCGTCAGGATAAGGACCTCCTTGAAATTAATGTTGAGGTTGACCCCCATCTTGAGATTGCCGAGATCCATCGCCGGGTCATTCGTCAGGGCGGGCCGGCCCTGTTATTCACCAATGTCCGCGGCAGTAAGTTCCCTGTGGTGACGAATCTCTTCGGAACCTCTCGCCGGATGGAGCTTGCCTTCGGTTTTCGCGCCCAGAAGTTTGTGGCGGATGTGGTGCGCGCCGCTGAAACCCTGCTCCCGCCGACCCTGAGTAAGGTGTGGGGGATGCGGGGACTTATTCCCCAGGGGATGAAGATTGGTCTGAAGGAGTTGCAGACAGGCCCGGTGCTTGAGTGCTGTCAGTCCCCGTCGCGCTTGACGGAACTGCCCATGCTCACCTCATGGGATACGGATGGCGGTGCCTTTGTCACCCTGCCCCTCGTCTATACCGAACATCCAGATGGCCGCGGTCATAATCTCGGCATGTATCGAATTCAGCGTTACGATGATCAAAACACCGGCATTCACTGGCAGATTCATAAGGGCGGCGGCTATCATTATTTTGAGGCGGAAAAACGTAATGAACCGTTGCCCATGACCCTGTTCATTGGTGGGCCGCCGGCACTCATGATGGCCGCCATTGCCCCGCTCCCTGAAAATCTGCCGGAGCTCATGCTCGCCTCCCTGCTGGTGGGTGAAAAACTGGGAATGACCAAGAACCCCCTGGGCGGCCACCGCCTTGTGGCCGAGGCGGAGTTTGCCGTGTGCGGCAAGGTTCCGCCCCATCTGCGTCGACCTGAAGGGCCCTTTGGCGATCATTACGGTTATAATTCCCTCACCCATGATTATCCCGTGTTTCAGGCGAGCCATCTCTATCATCGTAAAGATGCCATTTATCCGGCCACGGTGGTGGGCAGACCGCGGCAGGAGGATTTCTATATCGGCGATTTTCTCCAGGACTTACTCTCCCCGCTGTTTCCACTGGTGATGACCGGGGTGAAGCAGTTGAAAACCTTTGGTGAGGCCGGTTTCCACTGTCTGGCGGCCGCACGGGTTGCGGACCGGTACCCCCGTGAGGCCTTTGCCTCCGGCTTGCGCATCATGGGTGAGGGGCAGCTGTCCCTGACGAAGTTTCTCATGATCACCGATGGTGATATTAATATTGAAGATTTTAAAGTCCTCTGGGTCCATATCCTTGAACGGGTCGATTGGCAGCGGGACCTCTTTGTCTTTGCCAATGTTTCCCAGGATACCCTGGACTATACCGGTCCTTCGGTGAATAACGGCTCCAAGGCGCTGCTCATGGGACTGGGTAAGGGCGTAAGAAATGTTCTGCCCACCGAGTTTCATGCTGATCTGCCGCGCGGCTGTCGCAAGCCGAACCCCTATCTCCCGGGTACGCTGGTAGTTGAGGGTGATTCCTATACGGATGATGAAGAGCTTGGCAAACGGTTGGCCATGCATTCAGGACTTGCAGGCTGGCAGGTGGTGCTCCTGGTTGATTCCACTGCTGCTGCCACTGAAAACATCCAGGAGTTCATCTGGTCATTTTTCACCCGTTTTGAACCTGCAGGCGATATCTATGGTGCGGGTCAGAAGGTGGATCGTTTCCATGTGGGACTTACGCCGCCCATTGTTTTTGATTGTCGCATGAAGCCGTGGTATCCGCATATCCTTGAGGTTGATGATGCCACCCGGAAGTTGGTGGACTCTAAAATTATGGATATTCTGCCCTCGTCGCTTCGCTAATTTTAATCCCCTTAATCATAGTAGGAAACATGAAAGAACGTTTACAAAAAATCATAGCCAAGGCGGGTATCTGCTCCCGTCGAGCCGCAGAAACTCTTATTAAGGAAGGTAAGGTTTCCGTGGATGGCGTGGTGGTTACTGAAATGGGTATGAAGGTGGATCATCGGCTGCAGAAAATTATTGCGGACCGTGTGCATGTGCGTTTTACCGAAAAGAAGGTGTATGTCCTGTTGAATAAACCGGAAGGGTTTGTCACCACCATGGACGATCCCCAGGGGCGGCCCATTGTCACCTCCCTGGTGAAAAAGGTGCCAGAGCGTATTTACCCGGTGGGACGGCTTGATTTTGAAACAAAGGGGGCGCTGATTCTGACCAATGATGGTGAACTGGCCCAGCGTATTCAGCATCCGAGTTTTGAGGTGAAGAAGACCTATGTGGCGCGCATTCAAGGTAAACCCACGGCTGAAGAGCTGAAGATGCTGGAGGAGGGTGTTGAGCTCGAGGGAAAGCTGACCGCGCCTGCCCAGGTTAAGGTCTATCGCCAGGGCAAGAAGGAATCCATCCTGGAGATCACCGTCCATGAAGGCCGCAAGCACCAGGTGCGTAAGATGTGCCAGGCCATCGGCCATCACTGTATTGAGTTGACCCGGACCGCCTATGGAAATCTGAATCTGGGGTCTCTCCAGCCCGGCAAGTTCCGTTATCTGACCACCAAGGATCTGGCGCGGATCACCAAAACAGCGAAGACGGTGCAGCCGGTGAAGCCGGTGAAGCGTAATAAGAAGGATAATAAGAAGGATAATAAGTGGAAGCGTTGACGTCCCTGGTAAAGGCTTGCCCATGGCGCAAGTGAAATTACTGCGCATTTTCAGCTTTACTTTCGTTTCATCATCATTATAGAAT
>JAQIBE010000325.1 GCA_027859235.1 Desulfobulbaceae bacterium | reverse complement strand
CAGTATGTTGTCCTTATTTTTGCGTACACCGTGCCTGCCGTATTTATTTCACTACACCTTACCGGTAACCCCATTCCCCAGCTTGGTCTTGGCGGCACGGTTGCTGACGGGACGTTCTTCCTGGATAAGCTGAATCTTGTCTGTACGGATCTCGGCTTTAGAGAGTATACGGTTCAAAAAGGATCTACTATTAATATGGTCTTTTTGACCCTGTCTCTGATGATCGGTACAGCTGGTCTGCCCCACGTAATTGCCCGTTTCTTTACCGTTCCCACTGTGAAAGATGCGCGTTCTTCTGCCGGCTGGGCCCTGGTCTTCATCGCCCTGCTCTACACCACGGCCCCTGCCGTCGGTGCCATGGCCCGTTTCAACCTCATGGAAACCATCCAGGACTTCAGCAAGATTGGTCAGGCTGACGGCAACCTGGTTTATGAGGATCGGCCAACCTGGTTCAAGACCTGGGAAAAAACCGGACTCCTCCAGTTTGAAGACAAGAACGGCGACGGCAAGATCCAGTATTACGGTGCGAATCTTGGTGCTGAAAAGGAAGCGGCATATGGCTGGAAGGGCAATGAGATGGTCAAGGTTGACCGGGACATCATGGTTCTTGCCAATCCTGAAATTGCCAAACTGCCAAACTGGGTTATTGCCCTGGTTGCCGCTGGTGGTATTGCCGCAGCGCTTTCCACTGCTGCCGGACTCTTGCTGGCGATTGCCTCGGCTATTTCCCACGACCTGTTGAAATGTACAATGATGCCTAACTTGACGGACAAACAGGAACTTGCTGCTGGTCGTTATGCCATGGCCGGTGCCATCTGTGTTGCCGGTTATCTCGGCATGAATCCTCCAGGATTTGCTGCCCAGGTCGTTGCCCTGGCCTTCGGTCTTGCGGCCTCATCCCTGTTCCCCGCTCTGATGATGGGTATCTTTTCCAAGCGGATGAACCGACCTGGTGCTATTGCAGGTATGCTGGCTGGTTTAAGTTCAACACTGGTATACATCTTCCTGTACAAAGGCTGGTTCTTTATCAGTACCACTGCTCTGCTTGCTGATAACGCTGACGGCTGGATGATGGGTATTTCTCCCGGTTCATTCGGTGCGGTTGGGGCGATGATCAACTTTGTTGTTGCCATAACTGTTTCTTCCATGACTGCGCCTCCTCCCCAGGAGATCCGAGATATGGTTGACAACCTCCGTGTACCCATGGGTTCCGGTAGTGCCAGTGACCATTAAGATGTACGTGTTGCTGCCCTAAGAGTAAAAAATCCCTGCCAGATACTGGTGGGGATTTTTTTTTGTTTTTGTTACAGTACGTAAGTAGGCTACTTAAATTTCAAGACATTTAAAAAGAGCCACAGAAGACACAGAAAACACAGAAGTTTTTGTCCGTGAGTTCTGTGTCTTCTGTGGCTAAAAAAACCATTAATGAGATTGATGGAATGGCATGAAGGTCAAAGTTTTTGACTAACAGATAACTGCTTGATTCTTAAGACATTAACAATGATCCACAGAGATAGCGTAGACTTCGAACCACATAAGACACAGAAGTTTTTGTCCGTGTTTCGAAGTCTGCGCTATCTCTGTGTCTTCTGTGGCTAAAAAAAATGAGATTGGTCGAATGACATAACGATTAAGACATTACTGCCACTGATTTTACTTATTAAACTCTTCTCATACTGCACATAAAAAATGGCTAATATCCTCGTTGTCGATGATGAACTCTCCATGCGGGAGTTCCTATCCATCCTGCTTGAAAAAGACGGACATTATGTTTTCACCGGCAGCGACGGCATGCGGGGACTGGAACAACTGGCTCAACATGATATTGATCTGGTCATCACGGATATCCGTATGAGCGGGATGACGGGTCTTGAACTGCTACAGGAAGTAAAAGAACACTATCCGCAAATCCCTGTTCTTCTTATTACCGCCTACGCCTCCCCCGATGATGCGGTGCAGGCCATGAAAAATGGTGCCTTTGACTATATCACGAAGCCGTTTAAGGTTGATGCCATTAAAACGGTTATCAATTCGGTTCTCAATCAAGTCCAGACATTGCCGCCTGCACTTTCATCTGATCTCGGCATCATTGGTGAAAGCCCGGAAATGCAGAAAATTTTCGACCTCATCAGCCGCATTGCCCCAACCCATGCAAATGTTTTAATTTATGGAGAATCCGGGACCGGGAAGGAATTGGTTGCTCAGGCCATCCACAAGCACTCAAAGGTTACCCAGAACAACCTTGTACCGATTACCTGCAATGCGATTCCGGAAACGTTGTTCGAGAGTGAACTCTTTGGTCATGTTAAAGGTTCTTTTACCGGTGCGACCTCAGACAAAATCGGCCTTTTTGGCCAGGCCAATAACGGCACCGCCTTTCTCGACGAGGTTGGCGAGCTAACCCCTGTCGTCCAAACCAAACTATTACGCGTCCTGCAGGAAAGAGAAGTAAAACGGGTCGGTGATACGAAAGCCACCAAGATTAATGTCCGTATTATTTCAGCAACAAACCGTGATCTGGAACAGGAAGTCATGGCTGGGCGTTTCCGTGAAGACCTCTTCTATCGTTTGGCCGTTATCCCTATTCGTATGCCGCCGTTACGCGAACGAAAAGGCGATGTGCCACTGCTGGTTGACTATTTTCTCCAGAAATACGCCGCCATTTTTGACAAGGATGTCCTCGAGTTATCCAGTTATGGGATGCAGGTGCTGATGGATTATGATTTCCCGGGAAATGTCCGGGAACTTGAAAACATTATCGAGCGCGGTGTGGCACTTTCCTCATCCAATATCATTCTTCCGGAAAGCCTTACCCTCTCCTCCCATCGCAGAAACGAGCAGCAAGCAACGGCACCCATCCCGCCCCATCTCATTGCTGTGGAAAGTGAGGAAGAGTTATTTGATGAGGGGCTTGACGCCATCATTGCCCGTTACGAAAAACAACTGCTCACCCTGGCCCTGGAGAGAACAAACTCTAAGATGCAGGCCGCAGAATTGTTAAAAATGAGTTTTCGATCCTTTCGCTACAAAGTAAAAAAATATAACATTACCCAAGCGTAATTTCATGGCTTACCCAAAACCAGATCCCATTGCACCCGTGAGTGACGATGAAGAACGACGCATAGAGAAACAGCTGGCCCGCATACTATTCTTCAGGGTGTTGCTGCTCACCATTCTCCTCGGGACAATGGTCCTGTTCTACCCTGAGAACTATGTCATTTTTCCCTTGGTTCCTCTTAAGTTTATCGGACTTTTCATTGTTTCAATTTACGGACTGACTATTAGTTCTGCGGCGTTACTCCCTAAAGTCACCGGCTTAAAGACCTTCGCCTACCTGCAAATCTCACTTGATATTGTCATAACCACACTCCTGATTTGTTTCACGGGCGGCAGTCAATCCATCCTTATCATCACCTACTTCTTTCCTATTACCTGTGGTGCCCTTCTGCTTTTCCGCCAGGGTGCCCTGTTCATGGCGGCCCAGGCGTCAATACTCTATTTCGGAGTCCTGGTCCTTGAATACCAGCATGTCTTCCCGTGGCTCTTTCCGAATACAAATCTTCAGGATGTCACCTATGTCTTAAATCGTTTTTCAGTCCCCGGACTCATCTTCTTTCTTGTGGCCTTTATCGCCGCATTCATGTCCGAACGACTGCATAACGCTGAACTTGAATTAAGTAAAACCACCTT
>JAQIBE010000242.1 GCA_027859235.1 Desulfobulbaceae bacterium | reverse complement strand
AGCATTTCGGGCAGGGCGGGAGGCGACCGGGCTTTTGCAGATGGATTTCTGCTCCGCAGTTTGTACAGGTAAAAGCTCCGCCATGGGTCACCTCTCCGGTCTTATAGGTCAATGATGTGTCGAGTTTGTCGCCCAGGCTCTTGCTCCATTCGCTCAATCCCCGGGTCACATTAGAGAGGAAGGCACCGCTCTTGTCGAGAGAGAGGTTCTTGATGTATTCTGTCTCGTTGGCAATGTCCCGCCAGAGGGCACCGCCCTTATTCTGTAGTCTCTGAAAATCTTGACGGGTTTCCTCGATGTCCTTGTCAACTTTGGGTTTTATCTGATTGAGAGAGGAGACGATATCTTTTTTCAGGGTTTCATTGGCCCGGGAGATTGCCTCTTTTGAGTGTGCCCCCCCTTCTTTAAGGTCGGCCATTCCCTTTTCCATGGCATGTCTGATAGACTCGGTGTTGATTTTTTCATTCAATTCGCTGAAGGTTTTGCTGAGATGGCGGCGCAATTTCTCATAGGCGGCCAACTCCTCTTTGCTTTCTTGGTCCTCTTTTTTTTCATCTGCCATTGGTGTTCCCCCTGGTTAAAGAAAATGGTTGTTTTGTATCTTGAATCTTGCTGCTAACTGATGGTATCAGGTCTTGTCAGGCTTTGTATAGCAAGTTTTATACGGGCATCTGCATAAGAATGATGACGCTTGCTGTCAATGGGGCAGCTTGGGCGAGTGGCGTCGTGAGGTGGGGTTATTGCTAAAGGCATAAAAAAACCCCGAAATCCTTTGCAGGACTCGGGGCATATATCAATCCGGAATGTACCGGAACTGTATGTGGTGGCGATGCAGGGAGTTGAACTTCTGCCCAAAAACCTTAACAACAAAGAGAAGTCTAACATCAGACCTCGACAGATACCGTCAAAAATACCGTCGTGATGCTTTTCCTACCCCTATAAAGAAAAGATGTTTCAGAAGATTAGATGTAACATGAGATATGAGAATTATTTTGCAGTTGTTACTTCTTCTGATGGGGCGCTACTTCTTTCTTTGACAAATACGGTAACTAAGCCAACTACAGTAGTGCCTCCGAGAATTCCGGCGGTTGTTGGGTAGCCTAAAACTAATGCTATAATACTAGCACTGAGAGCGGCTAAGCCTATTCCAAAGCCAAATATTTGCCCACGCCTTACTTCAAATCTTTGAGCATCGAGGGCATTTCTGTGCATTGCGTGTTGGTGGGCAGCGTCTTGTTCTGCCATTTGTAAAATACGTTCGGCAGCGCCTGGTATTATGTCATCGTATTGTTGGAGAATAGCGGGTGCAGGGATGGGGCCTTGGTGTTGAATTTGGAGTTGATGAAGTAATACTTGGTTTTCGGTTGGGGCTTGTGGGGTTGGTTTGGGCGAAGATGGAGGAACTTTTTTTGATTTATTTGTGTGTGTCTTGTTGCTGCTCATATGTATAGTGTCCCATTGCGTTTCTTATAGAATTTCCAACACGTTGCCATGTCGCACGCATTCTTTCTTCTGGAGTTCCTTTCGGCACAAAGCGAAGATAGTCGGTTGATGGCATAATATCCACTACACTCCCAACCCCTTTTATCATATTCCGTATTGATTGTTTCATTTCTTTACGATATACCGTCTGGCAAAATATTCAAGTGAATATGTCAACTATTGTATTGTCGAATCGACGCATTCTGAATAGCTTGTGTGGTTTTGTTGTCTGTGGATACAGCATGTAGTATATTCTTGATTTCTTTTATTTCTTCACGCCCCCAAATACTTCTTAAAATTCTCCGCCTGTTCAAAAATCTCCTTATACACCTCGTCCCGATCCACAGGCGGGTAGCCGTTGTCCGCCAGGGCCATAATCAGATCAACCTTGAGCTCGGCCTTGATGTCGTCGCGCTGGCTCCAGTCGGTGTATTTGGCCTTGTCGTCCACTAGCTTCTTCACCTCTTTGGCCAGGTGGAGGAATTTGTCTTCCGGGTACTCAAAATCATACTTGCGAGCAAGGGCCTTTAGGATGTCGTAGAAGGCTTTTTCCTCAAAGTCGATTCCGAGGTCGCCAAAGGACTCTTTCTCCTCCTGGAGGGCATGAATCAGGTCAACAATCTCACCAGCAATCCCTTCCAGCTCCTCGCTGTTCCACACGTCCTGTTCCTTGCGCTCATTATACTTTTCCACAAGGGATTTGAATTTCTTGGAGAAGTCCATCCCCATTACCTTGTTCACCTTCTTGAAGTCACCAATGGCCTTGGCCAGGAGCTGTTGCAGGAGTTTGATCTTGGTATTGGGCAGCTTGATCTTTTCAATCTTGGCCAGGTAGTCCTCATCAAAGATGTCGATCTCTTGGCCATGGTCCTCACCCAGCTTGAAGATCTCCTCCACCCCGTCACTGGCCAACGCCTCCTTGATCATCTCCTGCAC
>JAQIBE010000233.1 GCA_027859235.1 Desulfobulbaceae bacterium | reverse complement strand
TTTTTGAAGGGCGTATATAGATTGAGATTCACAAATCATTAAATAAAAAAAGGAAAAAACCATGAGTATGAAAGAAGCCTATCAACAAAAACTGGAGGCGCAATTGGCCGAATGGAACGTAGCGATCGACAAGCTGAAGGCCAAGGCCGACAAGGCGGAGGCTGAAGCACAAATCGAGTACTACAAAGAAATCGAGGGCATGCGGGCAAAGCAGGAAGCGGCCCGGGAGAAACTGACAGAGCTCAAAGAAGCCGGTGAAGGTGGGTGGGAGGACCTCAAAGTGGGTCTCGAGAATACCTGGAACAGTCTGGGGGATGCTGTCAAATAAGCGACCTCGCGGTTTAAATAACCTTTATACCTTTGGTTCCGGTTTTAAGAGAGGTTAGCAACTGCTCTCAAGGCCGGGCCATATTTGACATAAACTAAGAAAAAAGGAGAAAATGTAATGAAATATCGAAAAATAAAAAATGTGATCATAGCACTTGTCCCTGTTGTTTTTCTTGTCCTTGCGCCGGTGTCATTCGCCGATCAATCGGCAGTCGATCAGACCACCATGAAAGAGGTCAAACAGGAGGTGGCGGATGCTGCTAAAGCCATTAAAGACTATTCCATTGATCAGCGGGATCAAGCAGTCAAAAAAGTAAAATCCGCTCTGGATGATCTGGATTCCCGCATCGACAAACTGCAAGATAGGATTGATGACAACTGGGATAAAATGAACAAGGCAACTCGTCAGAACACGAAAGCCACCCTGCGGGCACTCAGGAAGCAGCGCAACGAGGTTGCCGAATGGTACGGAGGATTGCAGCACAGCTCCGCCGGCGCCTGGGAGGATATGAAAAAAGGATTTTCAGATGCCTATACCGCCTTCTTCGATGCCTGGGAAAATGCGGAAGCTGAATTCGATTCCGGCGAGGCGGATAAAGATTCAAATTAATGCGCCCATAAAAAGCCCTTCTTGCGTGCAATTGTGAGTTCTGTTATTATAGAAGTTGAATATACAGGTATGACCCATAAAGTGATCTTTTCGATTTTGTCGAGATCGTCAACCCTTAAAGTAAGGAGAAACTACGATGACCGTAAGGGACGAATACATAAAGAAACTGAAAGCAGACCTTGATGAATGGAAAGCAGACCTTGATACCTTAGAGGCCGAAGCTGAAATCAAGCATGAGGGGCACATCAAAGAACTCCGCCAAAAACTTGAAGAAGCCCAGCAAACGCTTGTAAAGATCAGTGAGGAAGGTGAAGACACCTGGGAGGATCTTAAGCAACCAGCAGAAACCGTATGGAATATGTATAAAAACAGTTTTAAAAAGGCTAAATCTGAGTTTAAACGAGGCTACAGGGAAGGTGTGGAAGAATAACAATAAACGTCACTTAATCGGAAAGGGGGCAAAGAAAATGTTACGCAATGTAAAAGAGATTCATAATTATGTTCTTGAGGCAAAAGATGGAGAAATCGGTCGGTGCAAGCATTTTCTCTTTGACGACGAGCTGTGGACCATCCGCTATATGGTAGCTGATACCGGCAAATGGCTGCCTGGGAGAAAAGTGCTTATATCGCCCATTTCACTCGGGGAGCCCGACTGGAACTCCAGGCTTTTTCCGCTCAAGCTGACCAAGGAACTAATTGAAAACAGTCCAGCCCTTGATTCAGAAGCACCCGTCTCGAGGCAGTACGAAAGCAAATGGTTCGACTATTATGCTTATCCCTACTACTGGGGCGACACCGGCATATGGGGAATGGAGCCTTATCCCGGTCTTCTTTTTTCACAAAAAAAAGAGGATACTGAGATGGAGCCGGACACCGCCGAAGGTGATCCTTCCCTGCGTTCTGCAACAGAGGTGAGGGGATACAAGATCCAGGCAACAGACGATGAAATAGGACATGTTGAAGATTTCATTTTTGATGACGAGACCTGGACCATCCGTTACATGGTTGTGGATACCCGCAACTGGCTGCCGGGACGAAAGGTCCTGGTGACTCCTGCGTGGATAAACTCGATAGACTGGAAGGAAAACAAGGTAAGTGTTGATCTCACCGTAGAAGCCATCAAAAACAGCCCGGAATACGACCCTTCGGCCCCTGTGAACCGTGAGTATGAGGTTCGGCTATATGACTTCTACGGTCGCCCGAAGTACTGGGAATAGGCTCTTACGTACAGGCCCAAGAAGCCGTCGATGATTCAAAGAAGATCGAGGCCCTGCTTGAAAATAACGTCCGCATGGATGACTACCGATAGCGCTGCTCTTGAAATCGTATGGTGGGCAAGCGAGTCGAGACGTTGAGCGAGCGCAAGGCTGTAGAGGATAATGCTTATGTTGGTAGTAAACAATAAATGCAACCAAAGAAAACTTGTCCGGGATGGTCGGGCTGAAGCGGACCGTATTATTACCGACCGCGGTGCAATAAAGGGTGTTCTGATTGATGCCACCGGCTTTGATGGATGGGATAGCCTGCTGGCTTTGATGGGGCACTTGAGTTTTGTCAAAGAGCATCACAAATGTCCTTAATCCTGCTTAGCCTCGGTAACATGTTTCTTCTGGGATTGCTGGCTGATCTTGCGGGTCGCCATACACCATTGCCGTGGGTTACACTGCTGTTGTTTGCTGGCCAGTCGGACAGGTGATCACGCGTAGAGTGCTCAATCATGTGAAAAACATCGAACCAGCACTCATCAGCGAGGGGCGTAAATGATTGATTTACTCACAGCCCCTCTTTGAGAATAAATTTAAAAGACGGTGCTCTGACGGATACTTTTTGAAGGGCGTATATAGATTGAGATTCACAAATCATTAAATAAAAAAAGGAAAAAACCATGAGTATGAAAGAAGCCTATCAACAAAAACTGGAGGCGCAATTGGCCGAATG
>JAQIBE010000034.1 GCA_027859235.1 Desulfobulbaceae bacterium | reverse complement strand
TCCTCGTCGTCCTCGGCCTTTGCTGGCCCTTGGTGGAGAAATTGCATCTGGGGCGGCTGCCGGGTGATTTTGTCTTCAGTTCCGGGAACTGCAAATTTTACCTTCCCCTGACCACGTGCCTCGTCATTTCCGTACTCCTGTCGTTCCTGGTCTGGTTTTGCCGGAAATGACATCCTGCTTCAGCCATGGCGTGAAACAAGCGTGTGCTCTTTGCTGTCCACCAGGAAAAGTGGGCAGCCTGAACGTGAGCCGCCGGACACTTCCGCAGAAAACCGTTAACGGTCAGATCAGGCCTGAACCACTGCAGCTCATTTAATAATAGTCGCTATTATATGGATTGAATTCGGCGTTTTCCACCCACCACAGCGGTTTTCGCACCATATCTAACAGGTTCCGCACGGTTTTGTAATGGTAGGTCTCCTGTCTCATGAGTACCTTAAAGAGTTTCGCGCTTGCCTCATCTTCTGCGTCGGCAAACTTCTCTTTGTAAAATTCCATGCCCTTTTTTTCAATCTCCAGGGCCTTCTCATAGTCCTCAACGGCGTCCACTGAGATCTTTACAGTATTTTCATCCTGCTTCATTTCATCAAAGACGGTTTTGATGTCTAAAGCCACACCCTCGGCCGGGGTAACAGACAGTTTCTTCTGGAGCTGCTCAATTGCCAAACGGTGTCGTGATTCGTCTTCGGCAAGCATGAGCAGCACCTTTTTAATGCCCGCAACCTGAGCCCCGTCGGCCATCTTTCGGTACAACGCTTCTGAGTCTTTTTCCATCTGAATAGCAAATGCAAACATGTTCATGGTGGCCTCCGGTTATTTCATAATAGTCAGGGGGGATAATTATCAACTGTATGATTTCTGCAATCTAATAGCAAGATGTTTTGCTCGGCCGATCCTGAACAGGTCGTGCGGTGTTCGGGTCTACCCTGCCTAGGTTCTAAACGGGATTAAGTTTTTTGGATAACCAGCAGAACATTCAGAGCTAAGGCAAAATGTTCGCTATGGGTCGCGCTTTGGTGATTTGTAAAAGCGCCACTCCTTGTTGATGATCAGGCGGGCCCCGCGCCGGAAGCTGAAAAATGACCAGGCCCAGTTCATGGTGACAAAGAGGCGGTTCTTAAAACCGATCAGGTAATAGATATGGATAATGAGCCAGGCCACCCAGGCCAAAAAGCCGGAGAGCTGCAGGTTGCCTAATTCGAGAATGGCCCGGCTTCGGCCGATGGTTGCCAACTGGCCTTTGTCAAGATACTGAAATGGCCGTGGCGCTGCCCCCTTTATGCTGCGCAAAATGTTTTTGGCTATCCAATGCCCCTGCTGGAGGGCGACCGGAGCAATACCGGGAAGAGGATGAGCCCGCCCATGGTCAAAGTGGGCCTGGTCACCGGCCACAAAGACCTCTGGGTGACCGGCAACACTGAGGTCAGGTTCAACAAGAACCCGGCCCTGGCGGTCCAGCTCTACACCGAGGGCAGCATTGAGTGCTGAGGGCCTGACCCCGGCGGCCCAGAGGATGGTGGCGCATTCGACCCGTTCTTTGTCGATTTGGACGCCATTGCCATCAATTTTGGTCACCAGGCTGTTGGTCCAGACCTGGACACCCAATTTTTCAAGATCGCGGGTGGCTTTGCTGGCGAGTTTGGCCGGGAAAGAGGGCAGGATGCGCTGACCTGCCTCGATGAGGATGATGCGGGTCAGCTTGGGATCGATATTACGAAAATCCCGGGCGAGGGTAAAGCGGCTCATTTCACCAATGGCGCCGGCCAGTTCCACCCCGGTTGGTCCGCCGCCGACAATGGCAAAGGTGAGATGGCTCCTTTGCTGGTGGGGGTCCTCTTCCCTTTCCGCGGTCTCATAAGCGGTCAGTACCCGGCGTCTGATCTCGGTGGCCTGTTCGATGGTTTTGAGGCCCGGGGCAAACTCTTCCCACTCCTCGTGACCAAAATAAGAATGTCGAGAGCCACAGCTCAGGATGAGATAGTCGTAATCAAGGCTGCCCTTTGGCGTGATGATGTGCTGCTCGGCCAGGCGCACCTGGGTGACCTCGTCCTGGAGTACGGTGATGTTGCGATAGCCGGCCAGAATATGACGGATCGGTCCGGCAATATCAGCCGGGCTCAGAGCAGCCATGGCCACCTGATACAAGAGGGGTTGAAAGAGGTGATGGTTGGTACGGTCAAGAAGGGTGACCCGTACATCTTTTTTATTGCCCAGCTTTTTTGCCGCATTCAACCCGGCAAAGCCGCCGCCGACAATGACGACATGTTTCATGTGTGTAGAGTAGGGCAAAGGTAAGGGGTGGAGCAACGAAAAAATAAAGAACCGTTCTGGAGCGGGAGAGTATTATCGCGGTTACTGCTTAAAAAGATTCAGAAATAAAGAATTAAGCCTGTGCTGGATCCCTTATGCTTAATTTAAAGTAAGCAAACAGGCATGGCAAGACCAGCGGGAACAGAATGGCCGCTGTCTGACTGCTCTGATGCGGCAATGGTATTCTTTTTGGTGCTCCTGCACTACAGCATTATAACGCACCTCTCAGAATAGGCTTGTTTTTAGCAAGGATGCAGCTTTATTTCCAGTGATCGGCCGCTCCACATCCTTTGGAAAACCTTGCAAAGATCAGTCCAGCAAGAATTCTAGGGTCATTGGCCAGCAATTTGCCCCCTGCCAATATTTTTATGGTGATGGGGTTGTCGTTATGCTTTGAGGAGGAGAAGTTCTTAACAATCTAAATGAGGACAAAATGAAAGCGCAAACATGGACAATCTCCCTTTTGGTTCTGATGCTTCTCTCTGTTCACCCTTTGCTCGCCACCAGGGGGCACCAGGTCATCCACTTCTTTTGAGATGCGAAAAGGCAAGGAATTGAGTGTCCTGCCCGGGCTGTGCAAAGATTCAATAGCCCGGATAAGAGATTGCTCTTGGGCCATGGCCTCATCAACCGTGGAGGGGGGGAAACATCAAGGTGTTCTGCCAGCAGGCGGTTGCGGAAAGCGGCGATGGCCGTCTTCAGTCGCTGTTGCCCTCCGGCCTCCAGGGCAAGATCGCATTCCGTGTCAAGACCCATGGAACGATTGTTTTAGTTGGCCGAACCTATGCGGATCAGCTCATTGTCGATGATCAAGACCTTGGAATGCACATTAAGGCACTGGTGGCCCAGGTCGGGTAGAAAGGGGTAATAAAGGCGCAGACGGCCATGATGATCCGCCTCCGCCAGTTGCTTGAGCAAGCGCTCCCGCAAGACGTCCATGGTGTAGCGCGAGAGCCAGCGCCGTTGCGGCGGCAGATCTGTCCACGGCATCCAGGCCTCTTCTTGTCGTAGCCCTCCATAGCCGGGCCAGCCTGAGCGGTTCAAGGATTCATCCGCCACTGCTGGGGGGCCAAGGGGTGCAGGGTTATAAGGGCTATGAAAAATCAAAAAAGCAGGACAGTAGTAATCAGCCTAGCAAAACAAAAAGCCATATTCAACAACAGAGACGTCTCGCATACGGTAGGGACAAATCGTGGTTCGTGATCGGCTCGCTTGGCGGGGTTGTCTTGGCCAGTGAGGCAATGGCTATATAGACCAAGGGGAGATCAATTGGGCCAGGCTCTGCAAGGATGGGAGATTCATCATGCATCAGTTTTGCAAGGCAATCAAATATTTCATGCCTGAAAAAGTAATGCCGGCGGGATAGATATATTCTATCTCGCCAAGTGGTACATGGGAACTATACGGAATTATACGGAACCGCTAAATAAATGAAAAGGTGCTTGACACTAGTGGCATCCAGTGCCCAGAATACTCTCTGAAGAGTTACTTTTTCCATCAAGAATAACATCTTTCCTCCCCTTTTGAGGACAGGTGCTCAAAAGGGGAGGAAGACGCTTCCTTTAATAAAAGAATCAAAGAAGGAGAGCATTTACAGACAATCAATGCCAGAGGCACATTTAAATTCTGACCACCGCTCTGCTTGATCGGTGGTCAAGGTTGGGCGCTTTCATTCCGGAGCAGTGGCCCTTTCAACAAGGAGGAAAAATCATGACCAAGAAACTGCAAATCTACAAGTGCGAAGTATGTGGGAATATTGTGGAAGTGCTTCACGAAGGAGAAGGTGAACTGGTCTGTTGCGGAGCGCCCATGAAGCGCTTTCAGGAGAATACGGTTGACGCAGCAAAAGAAAAGCATGTGCCGGTGATCGAGAAGATCGAGGGCGGCTTCCGGATAAAGGTGGGCAGTGTGGCCCATCCCATGGAAGAGAGCCACTATATTGAGTGGATTGAAGCCATTACCGACAAGGGCGAGGTGTACCGCCAGTTTCTCAGCCCCGGCCAGGCGCCGGAGGCGGAGTTTAAAATCGAGGCGAGCAAGATCAAGGCCCGGGAGTTTTGTAATGTCCATGGCCTGTGGCAAGGATGAACATGGCCTGTGATGATGAATATGTCCTGTCGATAACGTCAGCCGGCAGGAGTTGACAATAAAAGAGCGCCCAATATCTGGCTGGCATGCATTGCTGGCAATGGGGCCTGCCGGGGAATATAAACGCCAAAAAGGTAGGCGCTGATACCGCTGAGATTTGAAAAACCATCAGGAGATTTGTCATGTATGCAAAAGAAGAATTGGTTAAGAAAATAATCGATCTTTATCCGGATATCACTGAACACGGCATGGATCTCAGTGTTGAGTTTGATCCAGAAAAGAAGGTATGGGTGGTTGATCTGAAGAAAGACAACCATGAGCTGAAGCATCATCTGGAATTGCCGGATGCCAATGACTGCATGGAAGGGAAGAAATGTGTCCCCCTGGGTCTGGAGATCGCCCAGCTCAAAAAGAATATAGAGGGAGAGCAGTATTAACGGCCAACCCATGCACCATTTTTTGTCACCAGAGGGGATTGGGGAAATACTGCTGCAGCTGCATCGCCGCTAAAACGGCATGTGTCATGCCTTGGCAGGCTTTTCCGCGTCCCGAGCCAAAGAGGTACTTATGGACTACTCCATCAAAATCGGCGGTGAAGCGGGTCAGGGCATCCAGACCATTGGTGAAGGGTTGGGACGCATCTTCGCCCGCTCCGGCTATCACGTCTTTTCCCATCAGGATTATGAGTCGCGTGTCCGCGGCGGTCACAACTTCTATCAGCTCCGTTTTGCCAACCACCCCCTTGCCGCTTCCCGGCAAAATATTGATATCCTGGTGGCTCTTGACCGCGAAAGCATTACTCGCCATGGCCATGAACTTACCCCCAGGGGCAGGATAATCTATGACGCTGCTGCCCTTGATTTCAGCAGTGATGACCCCGCCTTTCTGGCAATCCCCTTTGAAAAACTGGCTCAAGAGCATGGGGGCTCCAAGATCATGGTCAATACCGTGGCTACCGGCGCGGTGCTCGGCATGCTGGGTATGGACCTGGATCTATTACTGAAACTTATTGATGTCCTGTTCCACAAAAAAGGGGCTGCTGTTGTTGAGGCCAATCGAAATTCCGCCCAGGCCGGCTACCAGTTCGTCAAGGAGCATGACGATCAATCGAGTTTTGAGGTTGCTGCTGCTGAAGCGCAACAGCTGATGCTCATTGCTGGCATCGAGGCCATAGCTCTGGGCGCCCTGGCCTCGGGATGCACCTTCTATGCAGCCTACCCCATGACCCCCTCCACCGGCATCTTGAACTTCCTGGCCTCAAAGGGCAAGGAGTATGGTGTGATGGCGGAGCAGGCCGAGGACGAGATTGCCGCCATCAACATGGCCTTGGGTGCCTCCTATGCTGGGCTGCGCGCCATGACCGGCACCTCGGGCGGCGGCTTTGCCTTGATGGCGGAAGGGCTCTCTCTGGCCGGCATGACGGAAACCCCCGTTGTCATCGCCATGGGGCAACGGCCCGGTCCGGCCACAGGTCTCCCCACCCGGACCGAGCAGGGAGACCTGAGCTTTCTCCTGACTGCCGGCCATGGTGAATTTCCCCGGGTCATTCTGGCGCCGGGTACGGCTGAGCAGGCATTTTATCTCACCAACAAAGCCTTTAATCTGGCAGAAAAGTATCAGATTCCGGTCTTCCTTCTCTTTGACACCTATCTTGGTGATTCCCAGTGGACCTGTGACGGGTTTGATCTCAGTCAATTGTCATATCATGATTACCGGCTGCGGGGTGAGGCCTTTGGGAAGCTGCAGGATTATAAGCGCTATGCCCACTCCGATAGCGGCATCTCTCCCCTGGGCGTGCCGGGAGACGCCGCGCATCTGGTGGTGGTGGACAGTGACGAACATGACGAGGATGGCCATATTATTGAGGACAATGCCACCAGGAACCAGATGGTGGAAAAGCGCCTCTTCAGGAAACTGCCGCTCATCACGGGCGAAATTGCGCCACCCGAGCTTTACGGAGCGCAGGAGCCGCGAGTGGTGCTGGTGGGATGGGGCTCAACCTATGGTGTGATGAAGGAGGCCGTTGATGTCCTGGCAAAGTCAGAGAAGATTGCCATGCTCCATTTCAGTGAAATTTTCCCCCTGCCCGAGATGGCTTCTTTTGATTACCGCGCCTTCCTGCACCAGGTACCGCTTGCCTTGTGCATTGAGTTGAATGCCACCGGCCAGTTCAGCCGGCTGCTGCGTGCTGAAACCGGCTTTGAGTTCAAGGCCACCATTCACAAATATGATGGCAGGCCCTTTACGGTGGAAGAATTGATAGGAGAGATCCATGGTCACATTGCAGACATTTAGCGGTCAGAAGCCGGCCTGGTGTCCGGGATGCGGAAATTTCGCCATCTTGAAAACATTCAAGGAGGTGATGGTTGATCTTAAGCTTGAACCCCATCAGTTCACGGTGGTGTCGGGAATCGGCCAGGCGGCAAAACTGCCTCACTACACCAAGTGCAACACCTTCAACGGTCTGCATGGCCGAGCCTTGCCGGTGGCAACAGGCATCAGATTGGCAAACCATGCCATGCCGGTGATCGTCACCACCGGCGACGGCGACTGTTATGGTGAGGGGGGCAACCATCTCATGGCCGCCATGCGCCGCAACATCAATGTGAAGCTCTTTGTCCACAACAACCAGATCTATGGATTAACCAAGGGCCAGCCTTCTCCCACCAGTGATGAAGGGACAAGGGCCAAGAACGTCCCCGGGGGGGTGATCTCCAATCCCTTGAATCCCATGGTTCTTGGGGTGGCCCTGGACTGCGGATTTGTGGCCCGGGCCTTTGCCGGTGATACAGAGCATCTCAAGGAGCTGATGAAAGAGGCCATGGGCCACCAAGGGTTAGCCCTCATTGATATCCTGCAACCCTGTGTCACCTTCAACAAAGTGAATACCTACAAATGGTATAGCGAGCGCGTCTATCATCTGGAGCCGGACTATGATCCCGAAGACCGGATAGCTGCATTTGCCAAGGCCCTTGAATGGGGCGATCGCATCCCCATAGGCGTCATCTACCGCAACAGCCGCCCCGCCTATGAGGAGCATGTCCCTGTGCTGGAAGGCGGGCCCCTGGTGCAGCAGGCCTTTGATTCTTCAAAGATCGAGGCCACGCTTCAGGATTTTTATTAAAAAAGGGAACAGGAAGTACATTGTGATGATAACGGAGCCACGGCAGATAGTTCGGCCTGACCAAAAGGGGTAAAACAGGATGACAAACAGTATGGACAGCCGGGAGATGCTCTACCGCAACTTAGGCAGCACGGGTGAGAAAGTATCGGCCATCGGCATCGGAGGATGGCATATCGGCTTGAACGGTGTAAGTGAAGAGTTGGCCATCCGCATCATTCGCACCGCCGTAGATCGCGGCATCAACTTTATGGATAACTGCTGGGATTACAACGAGGGGACCAGCGAGATCCGGATGGGCAAAGCGCTGCGCGATGGTTATCGGGACCGGGTATTTCTGATGACGAAGATCGACGGCCGATCAAAGCAGGAGGCGGCGCGGCAGATCGATGAATCGCTCCGTCGCCTCCAGGTCGACATGATCGATCTCGTTCAGTACCACGAGGTGATCCGCTACGAAGACCCGCACCGGATCTTTGATGCTGAAGGGGCTCATGTTGCCTTGGAAGAGGCCCGGCAAGCGGGAAAGATCCGCTATATCGGCTTCACCGGGCACAAAGACCCAAAGATCCATCTGCATATGCTGCAGGTGGCGGCGGATTACGGTTTCGTTTTCGATGCGGTCCAGATGCCGCTCAACGTAATGGACGCCCATTATCGGAGTTTTGAAAAAGAGGTATTGCCGGAACTGGTACGGCAGAAGACAGGGGTTCTCGGGATGAAGAGCATGGCGAACGGAATTCTGCTGCAGTCGAAAACAGTGACCCCCATCGAGTGCCTGCATTATGCGCTGAATCTCCCCGTCTCGGTGGTCATAACGGGTATCGACAGCATGGCGATTCTGGATCAGGCCTGCGAAGCAGTGCGGACCTTCCAGCCCATGAGTGGGGATGAGGTACGGTCCTTGCTATCGAAAACCGCCGAGGCGGCGGCGCACGGCAATTTCGAGCCATTCAAGACCTCATCCCTGTTCGACGGTACTGCCGGGCATCCGGAGTGGCTGGGAGAGGAACCGCAACGTCTGCAGGAATTGATGCCGAAGTAGGGCAAGAGAGAGACGGGGTCAGGCTGTTACATCCACATTCTTTTACAGAGGAAATATGAAGGCCTTGATTATAAGTGCGGACAATTTTGAGGACTCTGAGTTGCTGGTTCCCTACTACCGGCTGCAGGAGGCGGGCGTTGAAGTGGTAGTGGCCTCCCTGAACAGCGGGGCCATCACGGGCAAGCACGGCTACGAAGTGGCCGTGGACAAGACCTTTGGCGAAGTCAATCCTGACGACTATGCAATCCTGATCCTGCCCGGGGGCGCGGCACCGGCGGTGGTGAG
>JAQIBE010000023.1 GCA_027859235.1 Desulfobulbaceae bacterium | reverse complement strand
TAGGCGTGGATCAGTTGATCGTATCTCAGCCAGCCCGGAATGAGCCATAGATTATACAGGACCGGCGTTTCCATGTTCACCGGCCAATGAGCAGGTATAGTGAGTAATCCTCCGGCCATATGCGCACATCCCCAGATACTCAACCCCCAGAGGGAAGCGAAGCTCAAGACCACTGTTCGGTGAACCTTCCATATCAGCCCGATCAGCAGCAGCATTACGACAATGTATACCAGGAATTCACGGTTGCCCTTGACTAAGGCCCCGACCACCGCTGCCAGGATGTACAATGCGGTAAAGAAGATCATTGGCCACATAGGCCTATTTTGGTCCGAATTTTCGATCATTGATTTAACTTTTTCAGTGTTTCATCTACAGAGGAAAAGACATTTTTTAATGTGTTACTTTCAGCGTAATACGAATTGTCCGGAAAGCAGAGCAATATCTTGCGCTCAGTGCAGCAATAAAAAGACAGGATCGGCCGGGCAAGGTCAACAGCCAATGAGGCAAAAGAGTAAGCTCCATATTTTCATAATCTTGACCCGCAGACGCGCAAATGGTAAGAAGTCGGCTCAAAGAACCCTGAGATAAATCTGACTACCCGTTGAGATTGTAAAATGACCTCCACACCTGCACAAGAAAAAAAATTCCCTGAAGGCATGATCCCCCTGGAAAAGAAATCCTTTCACTTTTCCTGCCATGAGAACATCTCCTGTTTCACCAAATGTTGCCGCAATGTGGACATGATCCTCTACCCTTACGACATCATTCTGCTGAAGAAGAAGCTCGGCATCCGTTCAGATACATTTCTTGATAAACATGTGAAGGCGGTGACGGGCCAGAATCCTCTCTTCCCAACGCTGATGATGAAGATGAATGAATTTAACGCCTGCCCCTTTCTCGGGCCAAAGGGATGTGCGGTTTATGATTCAAGACCTGCAGCATGCCGGATGTACCCCTTGGAGCGCGCCGTTGACCGCAGCCCGGCCAAGGGCCGTCCTGATGAATTTTATTTTCTCACCAACCACGATTACTGCATGGGCCATCAGGAAGAGCAAGAGTGGACGGTGAAGAGCTGGCTGCGCGACCAGGGCCTTGCCCAGCACAACTGCCATGCTGACCGTTGGGCTGAAATGGACACCTTCTTTTCTTCCAACCCCTGGGGGGGTGAAGGGGTCGGTGGCCCGCGCCAGAAGGTGGCGTTTCTTGCCTGTTATAACATTGATGGTTTCCGGGATTATGTCCGCGACAAAAACATCCTCAATGACTACAAGATTCCCGCCACCCGGCTGCGCTCCATCCAAAACGATGATGAAGCGCTCCTCTCCTTTGGCTATGACTGGCTGAAGATGGTTCTCGCCGGGATTCCAACTCTGCAGATGCGCAAGAGATAAGAGCACTTTTCCCCGCCAACCACACAAGATAACCTTATTGGGGGGTCTGCTTTTGCCACGGACGTTTCTTCTGCCCGAATTTCAATTCGGGATGTATTTTTTGATATGTAATGGCCTCATAGCCTAAACATTCATTAACACTGGTGGAAAACTTTTCCCCCGGCAGAATCGTTAAGTCCTTGGGAATCTCAATATCCGCCTGCCCCTTGCCGGGAAAATGCATGATGAGCGACACGGGGCAATTGCCATGATTCTGATGGAAAATCTTCTTGAGATGCTCCACCTTCTGACGATTCACCTTATCCGCATCAAGGGTGATACGGGCAGATTCCGTGTAACTATCAAGGGCCTCGGCTAAGGTCAGCACCTCTTCGGCCAGGATCTTTACCCCGCCCTCCTCTTCCTTCTGAATCTTGCCCTGCAGGACCACAGGGTCTTCAGAATCCAGAACATGGGAACAGACGGCATAGGTGGAGGGAAACACCACCACCTCAACCTCACCCGTAACATCCTCAAGGGTGATAAAGGCCATGGCATCCCCTTTTTTGGACTTATGATGTTTGAGCATCTTAATGAGTCCGCCCACCCGTCCGGCGGAACCGTCGGCCTTATCGTGCAAGTCAATAATGGCACATTCCGTGGCGTCCTTTAGCTCCTGCGCGTAACTGTCCAGGGGATGACCATTCAGATAGACGCCCACGGTCTCCTTTTCAAAGGCCAGACGCATCCGGTCTTCCCACTCCTCCATATCCGGCATGGGAATATCAACCGACTTGTTCTGCGCCTCGCCGTCCATGATGCTGAACAGCGAGATCTGCCCCGACTCCCGATCTCGCTGGGAGGCCTGGGCCTGATCCATGGCCTGATCAAGAATGGTCATGAGCTGTGAACGTTTTCCCCCCATAGTGTCATAGGCACCGGCCTTAATAAGACTCTCAATGACCCGTTTATTCACCTTGCGGGAATCAACGCGATTGCAGAAATCACCCAGCGATTTATAGACCCCGTCCGCATCGCGCACCTCAATGATGGAATCAATGGCAGCCCCGCCAACATTTTTAACGGCGGCCAGACCAAAACGGATATCACCCTTCACAACAGTGAAGTCTTTATCCGACTCATTGACATCGGGTGGCAGAACATTAATACCGTGATCCTTGCTCTCGGTGATATAGCGCACCACCTTCTCTGTATTATTCACATCACAGGAGATGAGGGCCGCCATAAACTGGGCGGGATAATGGGCCTTTAAATAAGCCGTCTGATAGGAGACATAGGCGTAGGCGGCTGAATGGGACTTATTGAACCCGTAGCCGGCAAACTTGGCCATGAGATCAAAGATATACTCCGCCTTTTTAAGATCAACCTTGAGCTTTGCCGCTCCGGCCATGAATTTTGAGCGTTCCGCCTCCATAACCTCAGGAACCTTCTTACCCATGGCCCGTCTGAGATTATCCGCATCCCCCAGGGAATAATCAGCCAGGACATTGGCAATCTTCATCACCTGCTCCTGATAGACGATCACGCCATAGGTCTCTTCAAGGATCGGTTCAAGCTGGGGCAGCGGGTAGGAGGCCACCATACGGCCATGCTTGGTGTTCACGAAGTCATCCACCATGCCGCTCTCAAGGGGTCCGGGACGATACAGGGCAACCAGGGCAATGAGATCAGAAAACACCTCAGGCTTCATCTTCACCAGGAGCTGGCGCATGCCGGAGCTTTCTAGCTGAAAGACGCCGAGGGCATCACCCCGCTGCAGGAGATCAAAGGTCTTCGTGTCATCCATGGGGATCTGACTGATATCGAGATCAATGCCCAAACCCTTTTGCACCAGTTTCACCGCGCGATCAATGACGGTCAGGGTCTTGAGACCGAGAAAATCGAACTTGATCAGCCCGGTTTTCTCGGTATACTTCATATCGTACTGGGTCAGCACCTCACCCTTCGGCCCCTTGCACACCGGGAGATATTCCACCATGGGCTCAGGTGAAATCACCACGCCAGCCGCATGAATTGAGGTGTGACGCTGCAGCCCCTCCAGGACCATACCAATATCCAGCAGCGCCTTGACCTGATCATCGTGGGTGTACAGATCCTTAAGACGCGGTTCATCCATCAACGCCTTTTTCAATGTCATTTTCATTTCTTCCGGGATGAGTTTTGCAACCCGGTCCACATCGCCAAAGGTCATACCCAGGGCACGACCAACATCACGGATAACCCCCTTCGCCTTCATGGAGCCATAGGTGATAATCTGACAGACATGCGCGTCACCCCCATATTTACCATGGACGTATTTAATCACCTCCCCCCGACGGTACTGACAGAAATCAATATCAAAATCCGGCATTGACTGCCGTTCAACATTCAAAAAACGCTCAAATATCAGACCATATTTAATGGGATCAATATCGGTGATGCCCATGGAATAGGCAACCAGACTCCCGGCACCGGAACCACGCCCCGGCCCCACCGGGATATCGTTGTCCTTGGCCCAATTAATAAAATCTGCCACAATGAGAAAATAGGCCGGAAACCCCATGGTGGTCACGACATCAAGCTCCATATCAAGGCGATCACGGTACACACGTTCCAGGGGAGGCGTGATCTTGTCAAGCTTCTTGATCCGTTCAAACCGCTCTTCAAATCCTTCCCGGCTGAGGCGGTCGAACATGCCCTCAATGGACTCCCCGGCCGGGGGAATGAAATTGGGGAAATAATAATCCCCAAAGGGGATTTCCAGGTTACACCGCTCAGCAACCTTAACCGTATTGGCTATGGCCTCAGGAATATAGCTGAAACTCTGCTTCATCTCAGCCGGTGACTTAAAATACAACTCGTCAGTGGAAAACCTGAAGCGTTTGGGATCCTGCATGGTCTTGCCCGTCTGGATGCACAGGAGGACCTCATGGGCCTTGGATTCTGGACGGTTCAAATAATGACAATCGTTGGTGGCAACCAGAGGGATATCCAGCTCCTTTGCCATCTTGATCAAGCCATTATTGACAACGGTCTGAATATCAATGGAGTTTTCCTGGATCTCAAAATAGAGCCGATCCCCGAAAATATCCTTGAGCTCCATGGCCTTCTCTCTGGCCTTGGCATAATTATTTTCTTTGGCGATGAGGTAGGGAATTTCACCATGCAGACAGGCTGTGAGGGCGATCAGCCCTTCATTATACTGGGCTAGCACCTCCTTATCGATGCGGGGCTTATAATGAAACCCTTCAAGCATGGCAATGGAGGCGAGTTTCAAGAGGTTCTTATAGCCTTTATGATTCATGGCCAGCAGAACAATATGGTAGGCGGCTGTTCCGGCACTCTTGGCATTCTTGGTGGTCCGCGCCCCGGGGGCAATATAAAACTCACAGCCGATAATGGGTTTTAAGCCTTTGGCCTTGGCCTTGGTATAAAACTCCAGGGCGCCGAACATATTGCCATGATCCGTAATGGTCACAGTATTCATGCCATACTCTTTACACTTGTCAAAGAGATCTCCCAAACGAATAGCACCGTCAAGCAGGCTATACTGGGTGTGGACATGGAGATGGACGAAATTTGCAGGGGGAATAGACTGTTCTGACATTGGCGTTACCGGTACATGTTTGGTGCAGATGAGGAGAATTAAAAGATTATTTGGCTGAGGGTCGTTTTGTTTTCCAGCGCCGATGCAGCCAGCCGAACCAAAG
>JAQIBE010000326.1 GCA_027859235.1 Desulfobulbaceae bacterium | reverse complement strand
CTATTGGCAAAAAGAATAAGAAAGACCGACACCGCAAGTGATGCCTGCCATGCCTTTAATTTTGGTCGTAAAAATTCACCTGTACCAGGCATAATCCACGGTAAAACCTTGCTGATCATGTGCTCACTCCATATAAGGGACAAAAAAGGGTTCCGCAGCGGAAACACCTTCTGGAAGAAATAATAATTATTCCTAATCAAATGTGGATTATACAGGGTGTATATGAAGAAAAGATGAAGAAACAGGGTGTCAATCTTGAAATTACGACTCAGGGAAGGGCGAGGAAGAAAATCCTTCTATGGTCTCATGGTGGACAGACCTGAACTCATCCAGACCTTATTACTCCTGGGAAATTCTGTTTTAAGCATGGTTTTCAAGGTCTTCTGCAGCTGCGGCATGGTCACGATCATCTCCTGATTATGAAAACCATACTCCTGAATAAGCACCTGATCGTCCCCACGTTTTTCCACCCTGAACCCGCGATCCCGCTTATAGGTTTTCACCTCAATAACAGTGCCGGTTTCAGCCTGTTTAACCCTTTGTAAAACTGTGGGGATGACTCTATTCAGATCGAGCAATATTTCACCTTGGGGCAACCCCTGATTCAGGTTTTCAAAGGGGGCATCAGCCATGAAGTCTAATTCGCGATCATTTACACCCCCATTGGCCCGGGGTGCCGGAGAAGCGCTCATTTCCTTGCGAACCCGGGCTGAATTCAGTGGTTGCGAGCGTTTCTGAACCTGCTCTGATACTACCTTCCCCTCATTTAAAGGTGGGGCTGAACCAGCGCTGTCCTCTGTTGCAGACGGCTCATCCACCAACCCTTCTGGAGCAGCAGACAATTCCACCATCTGCGTCCGTTCCAGGCTCACCTCTACCATGGGTGCATCATGGATATTCACAAACAGCATGAGGGCGGCTGCCGCCGCCAGAAGACCGCCGGTGGACGGACGCCTTTGTTGTCTCAGTCCTTCTTCTTCCACACGTTTTTCAGTTTTCGTTGCTGGAGATTCTGCTGCCGATCACTATAGAGATCCTCAACCTTCTTGCGCGCCCACGGTGTTTTACGCAGGAACTTCAAGCTCGACTGCATGGTGGGGTTACTGGTGAAACAGCTGATCTTAATGCGTTGAGCCAGGCCGGGCCAACCATAATGATCCACCAAACTCTGCAAAATATCCTTCAAGGTTACCCCATGCATGGGGTTATTACGTTGTTCTTGCATCTATTCATCCACCAAAAACGGTTTGAGTGAGGAGGCCGCGCCGAACTCGTTAAGTATGCTGCGTATTCACCCCAGCAGACGGCGCATTTTGCCCGGAGACGACCAAACCTCTGAAGGGTATCGATGAGGGAGAGATGTTTGGAGATCTGGAGTTTATGGGTCACTATTTTTTAAGGGCTGAGGGGAGTTCATAACTATCAGCCGACACCATACACCGATTTCACCTTCCCATAAAAGATAATTTCTCTGGGCGACAATCTTCTCCAGATCGTCCGTCCCTTGCAGATAAGCCAGAACAACAACCCTGCAACCTCTACCCTTATGGCAGAGCAACGCTGAAATATCGGCAAGGGAGGGTAGGAGGCAAGATGGTACTTGCAACCTCCCATTGAACCCCCAATACCCCCTGTTCACAGACGATTTAAGCGGAAGATTCTAACACGAGACAGAAAATGCACATCACCAAATGATATGGGCTAAAGAATCCTTCACGTAAATATGGTATAGGGGGTATTCCTTTGTAAAATTTAATCCAAACCTTGAGTCATTATGCCCCAACTTACCCCGGAAAAACGGTTTCTCGCCTACTCCCCCATCTTTGGCGTGATTATCGGCTTAGCGATATCGGCCATTCTTGCAGCCATTGCCATTCCAAACCCAAGTGACTACCTGCTGACCATCCAGGAACATGGCGATTTCACCATCCTGGCTGCACGACTTGGCCAGTCCCAAACATGGATGATTGCCGGGGTTGCTGCAAGTATCCTCTACCTCCTGCTGCTCTTACCGGTGCTCAATCCGCAGATTAATATGAGACTGAGACACCAGCCCGGGAAACTCCTCCGCCTTGGCATTTTCATCCTGGCATCCCTCCTCCTGACAATTGGCCTTACTTCACGCCTCGACAGCTTTTTCGGCAATATGGACACCACGCTCTTCATAAAGATATCCGGGGTCGCCATCCCCGTTGTCTGGTGGTCCATCCTTGGCGAGATAGGGGTTGCCGGGGATCTTTCCTCCTGGACGCCGCAAAAACCCGCCATCCGCACCTGCATCCTCCTGGCCATCTCCGCCTATCTCCTCTTCATTGTGCTGCAACTGGCCAACACCTGGGGTTTTACCTGGTTTTCCTCCCTCGTCTCTGAAGTGTTTGCCGGGACAGGTGAATCCTCTTTAGCAGGATTTAACTGGTTACGGGGTGGTATCGTGGTTCTTAGCGTCTGCACCTCCATAACCGCATCCACCATCATCATCGGCCTTGCGCCCATAAAAATAAGCCCGCATGAACGGACGAACAAACTCATCCTCCCCCTCGGTCTGACCATCGGCTTCACCCTGTTTTTAACCGGATCCTATTATTTCGGGGTCATGAGCTATGATCTGGGCAAACAAACCCTGGCTGAGGCCGTTGGCGCAGAACAGACAACACCACTGGCAACGCACACCGCCATCCTCCGGGGTGAGACCATTGTTTCACAACCATGGCCAAGTGAAATTACCCCCTCATGCAGGGTAAACTGCTCCCCGCTCCCTGTTTCTTCCGCCAATATTGACCTGCTGGAACAGTATCTCACGGATCATCCCCGCTCTGTTCATCGTTATAGTGCAGAGGACGCCATTGTCCAAAGTTGGTTTCACCTGTGGCAGAGCAAGGAGGCCACCTCAAATCAACTCCGGACCCAAAATGATATTATCCAACGCATTGTCCTGTTAAACAGATTGAGCTGTCTGCCCGTAACCATTGACAACCGCAACCTCCTTGGAGATTACGAGGATGACTCCAAATGGTGGGTCGGCAGTAAGAGTGCGCTCCTTCTTGCCCGCGCCTCACTCCACTTCAATGAATTTACCAAGGCGCGCCATTGGCTTGATGTGGCCCGACAAAATGGTGCCCCTGCTGCTGCCCTTGATGCGATCACCATTCCCCGGGAGTCACGTCTGGTCAATGGCGTCATTGCCGGCACCATTCAGAGCAACAGGCCTGTGATGGTCGGCTTGTTCCGGGGTGGTGATGCAGATATCGACGTGGTTCTTGACACCACCTACCTCAGCTTGAATCTGGTGGACAGCAGGGTCATTGACGGTTCAGCGCCATTTTCATTCGCGGATATCGGCGCAGGGCAATACTTTCTGGCCCTGAAATATGACGGAGACGCTGCCGAGATTGCAATGAACCCGATCAGGGGTATTGAACTCGACAGGCAGAGAGATGCCGTTGATGTCGGCACCATTGAGCTCAAATAGGCTGGCAGCAGTTCCTGGTTATCGCTCTGACCTGCTGTTAAGCAGGTCACGACTCTGCTGCCAACTGGGGAGAAAATGATCCAGTAAGTTATAAAACCGAACATTGTGATACCGTTCAAGGAGGTGGAGCAACTCATGCACCAGTACATACTCCAGACATTGCAACGGCTTCTTTGCCAGCTGAAGATTGAGCCAGATCCGTTTTTTGCAAATATTACAACTCCCCCAGCGCGTCTGCATATTCTTCACCCCCCACTCCCTTGATTCTACACCGAGAACGGGTTGCCACCGGGACAAGAGGGGTGGAATACGTTGTTTAAGCTCAGATCGATACCACTCGTTTACCACCCGCAGACGATTCTCTGTCGTTGTTGCACCATGCACTGAGAGCTGCAGCTTCTCCCCATCTTGGATGGTAATTTCATGTCTTCCCTGGCGCTCAACAACCTCCAGGGAATGGCGTTTCCCCCAGAAAAACAGGGACTCCCCGGTGACCATCTCTAACACCGGCGTGGGGGGGTGGGCCAGGAAATGATCCTGCTTTTTTTTGATCCAGGAAAGCCGCGCCAGCACCGCCGCCCGAACCTCTTCGTCGCTGACAAAGTGAGGAACCGACACCCGGACCCTGCCGTCTGGCGGGTAGACCTTAAGACGCAGGTGCTTCACGGTCTTACGCAGCAGCTCCACCTCAAGACCCTGAACCATCATTTTCGATTGGGATACACCTCTCATTGCAGCGACATCGCATACTGGTCAATCCCCATGACAATCTCCGAGGCCAGTCCGTCCAAATAACCGCTGGAACGCAGACGTTGCTCCTCGTCCCTGTTGGAGAGGAAACCCAGTTCCACCAAGATTGAGGGCATCTGCGCACCAATCAGGACAAAAAACGGTGCCTTACGCAAACCGCGACTTTCAACATTCCCATACCGTTTCTGCATGCCCAGAATAAGGGAATCCTGCATTGTTCCGGCAAATTTCCGGGACTCCTTGATCTTGGAGTTTTTCATGATATCCTTGAGGATCGACTCCAGCTCCCCGAGCTGTTTAGTGGACACGGCATTCTCCAGGGCCGCAGACTGACGTTCTTCAGGGGTGGAGGCAAGGCTCAAATAATAGGTTTCAATACCCCTGGCCTGACGATTCAGCGTGGCATTCACATGGATGGAAACAAAGAGATCCGCCTTCTTGGTATTGGCGATGGCGGTACGCTCCTCAAGGGGCAGAAATACATCATTTTCACGGGTCTGGATCACGGTATAGCCGCTCTTACTGAGCTTTTCCGTCACCTTCCGTGCCACCTTCAGCACCACATCCTTTTCCCGTAATCCCCCGTGACCCAGAGCGCCGGGATCCTTACCCCCGTGCCCCGCATCCACCACAATGGTCTTTATCCCCAAGCCAAACTGCTCAGCCAGGGTATAATCCTTATCCTGCGGCTGTCTGGTCTGAATTAACTGCTCCGGTTTTTTCCCGGTAATATCGATAACCACCCGGTATGGCTCCTGCAGACTGAAGATCTTGTATTGGGAAATGGTCTCAAGATCCATCACCACCCTTGAGGTGGTCGGGTTAAACTGCGCCCCGCGGGATCCCTTGAGTAACCCGTCCTGAATAAGTGCAGGGTTCTGATAGGTGCGCGGGATACGGCAGTCAAAGAGATCAATATAGAGCCGGCGCGGTTTATTGCCATGGGCCTTGAGAAGATGATCTTCAAAACGAACCGGGGCGGACGTTTCAATAACAACCCGGGTATAATCATCACTGGACCAGAACCGCACCGGCCGATTGATATGGGCCAGATGGGCCAGATCTTGGGAATCGTCCTTGAGAATGGTAGCTGAGCTGACCTCCTTTTGAGAACCGTTCTCCCGCTCCCTGGCATGTTCATGAAGACGTGAGAGTAAAAAACCAGCTGCCCCTCCCCCCACATCGGAAGTCGCCCCGCCGATCTCATTCTTCGCATAGAGGGCGAGACCCTTTGTAAAGAGATGCTGCCGGGTCACTATCTTATCCTTCAACACAATGCGCCCCATACCGACCATGGCGTCACCTGCAAGGGCATGGTCGGGGAAGGTGAAGATGAGCTTCTCGTAATATTCCGCCGAGACCCGCAAATCTTCATTCATGCCGAATTGCTTATACGCCTTGCCATAAATCTTCGCCATCATGTACAACGATTTAGGCCCGATTTCAGGATGGCTGGTATCTCTTTGATACGCCTTTTGAAAGAGAACAATACAATTTTGCCAATCGGAACGGCTGAGGGTTTTCTGATAAAAGCCTCGGCTGTTATTATAGTAGGCAGCGGCCTGCTTATACTGTTTCGTGGAAAGATCAGGGAGATGGGTGTTGGCCTGGGCGGTTGGCACCCCCACACCGATACATAGAGACAGGACCAGAGCTGCATAACAGGTCAAGATACCTGGAAGGTTTCCCCTGCCGCGTCCCTGCGCACCTCGACTTAAACCGGCCATCACGAGCTGACTTCCTTCTTCAATTCATGCAGGAGATTCAAGGCATCCAGCGGCGTCATGGAATCAAGCTGCAGATTGCCGATGCGTTCATACAGGGAGGAAAATTCCGGGGGAAAGAGGTCCAGCTGGCTGGGATTTTTCCTGCCCTTCACCGTTTGCACTGGTTCCGGATGGGCATGGGCCATGGCGGCAAACTCGCCCGTTTCAATATCATGCAGGAGCTCCTTGGCCCGCGCCACCACCGATTTCGGGACTCCGGCCAGGGCCGCCACCTGAATACCATAGGATTTGCTGGTCCCGCCCTTGAGCAGCTTATGGAGGAAGATGATGGTGTCATCCCATTCCCGTACGCCAATATGGAAATTCTTCACCCGTTTATGATTCCTGGCAAGTTCAATAAGTTCATGATAATGGGTGGCAAAGATCGTCTTCACCCCCTTGCCATTTTTTTCCACCAGATCTTCCGTGACCGCCCAGGCAATGGACAACCCGTCAAAGGTCGAAGTCCCGCGGCCAATTTCATCGAGAATAACGAGACTCTTGTCTGTAGCATTATTGAGAATATTTGCGGTTTCATTCATCTCCACCATGAAGGTGGACTGGCCCTTCCGCAGATCATCCATGGCCCCGACCCGCGTAAAGATACGGTCCACCACCCCGATCCTCGCCTCTCTGGCCGGGACAAAACTGCCCATCTGAGCCATGAGGGTGATGAGGGCGGTCTGCCTGAGCACCGTTGACTTCCCCGCCATATTCGGCCCGGTAATAATGAGCACCTCATGGCTGGTCTGATCCAGGTGAATATCATTGGGCACAAAACGCCCCGCCGGCAGCGAGGCCTCAATCACCGGGTGGCGGCCATCCTTGATGGTAATCTCTTCACCATCGGTCACCACGGGACAGGTAAAATGCCGCCTGCGCGCCACCTCAGCCAGACAGGTGTAATAATCCACCTTGGCAATGAAGGACGCCGCCTTTAAAATTCGTGAGGAGGCCTGGGCCACTGATGTGCGGATTTCAATGAAGAGCTGATACTCAAGGGCCAAACGTTTTTCTTCAGCCCCCAGCACCTTTTCCTCAAACTCCTTGAGTTCCGGGGTGATATACCGCTCCGCATTCACCAGGGTCTGTTTGCGGATGTAATGTTCCGGGACATTGGCCGCCTGGGCCTTGGAGACCTCGAGGAAATAACCGAATACCCGGTTAAAGCCGATTTTGAGCTTGGGGATGCCGGTGGCTTCCCGCTCCTTGGCCTCAAGGCCAAGAATCAGATTCTTGCCATGGGTGAGGAGATGCACCAGCTCATCCAGTTCCCCATGATACCCCGCACAGATCAAGCGCCCTTCACGCAGACCCGCCGGACCGTCTTCACGGATGGCCTCATCCAGCATGGTGTGAATATCACTGAGGAGATCAAGGGACTCCCCCTCCTCCTGCAGAATACCTTCACTGGCCCCGCAGAGTTCCTGCAACCGCGGGAGCTGGGCCAGGGAAATCTTCAGGCTGGTCAGATCCCGGCTGTTGCCGCTGCCAAGAACCACCCGACTATTCAACCGTTCAAGGTCATACACCCCGGACAATAAGTCCCGCAGCTCCTGACGGATGGCACCCCCTGCGGTGCCTGTATGGGTCCCCAGCAAATCGGCCTGCACCGGCTGACCGCCGTGGAAATAGGCCACCGTATCCAGCCGCCGATTAATCCGCACCGGATCACGCAGGGGGAAGAGGAGGTTCTTTTTCAACAGCCGCGAACCCATTGGGGTCCTGGTCATATCAATGGTGGCCAGAAATGACCCCTGCCGCTGTCCGCCGATAATGGTCTGGGTCAACTCCAGATTACGCCTTGAGGATTCATCCAGCATCAGCACATCATCAAGCTCAATAAGCGTCAGCCGTTCAATATGGGCGAGGGTGGCCTTCTGGGTTTCATTGATATAGCTGAGCAAACCGCCCGCCGCACCAATACCGATCCGCAACTGATCACAGCCAAACCCCTTGAGGTTTACCGTTTGAAAATGCTCCAGCAACGTTTCGAGCGCCGTATCAGGATGGAAGACAGATTCATGCCGGGTGGTGACACATACAGGGGGGAGGGTGAGGAGATACTCCTTGAACATCGCCTCCTGGGGTAGCGGGTCAGCCATGAGGAGTTCTGCCGGTGCCAGACGACCCAGCTCGTCAAAGAGTTCGCCGATGGAGTCCCGCTCGGTCACCAGAAATTCACCGGTGGAAATATCGAGGAAACTCAAGCCCCAGCCATCCTTACCCTGCACCACTGCGGCTAAATAGCGATTGGTCTTATCATCAAGCACCGCTGCATCGGTCACCACCCCTGGGCTGACCACCCGCACCACCTCCCGCTTCACCACGCCCTTCGCCGTCTTGGGGTCTTCCACCTGCTCACACACGGCCACGCGAAAACCGGCATCAACAAGCTTGGCCAGATAGGTCGGGGCTGCATGGTGGGGCACCCCGCACAGGGGAATTTTATTCTTATCATCCTTACCATTGCGCGAGGTGAGGGTGATACCGAGCACCTTGGAGGCGGTCACTGCATCATCAAAGAACATCTCATAAAAATCACCCAGCCGGTAGAAGAGAATGGCGTCGGGGAATTGCTCTTTAATTTCCAGATACTGGCGCATCATGGGGGTCAATTTTGGTGGTTTCTGAGTCATCGTCTACTTGTCGCGCAACAACTGAAAATCATCCACCAGCAGATCAAAGGTATGCTCCAGATGATCGGGGATGGAACGGATATCAGCAATAACGGTCATGAAATTATGGTCATCCTGCCAGCGTGGCACAATATGATAATGGAGATGATCGGCAAGACCAGCTCCGGCAGCCTCACCGAGATTGATCCCGACATTGATCCCATCGGGGTTGAGATGTCGGCGTAAAATCGTCACCGCCTGCTGGACCTTGTGAATAAGCATCCCGTTTTGCTCCGGGGTGAGGTCACAGAGGTCACTCACATGGCGGGATGGGGCCACAAGGAGATGACCATTGGCATAGGGAAAACGGTTGAGCAGGATCACGGCGGCTGGATCGCGATACAGGATCAGCCCCCTTTTGGAACAGGGCTGGTCCGGGTCCAGATCAAAGATACAGCCATCCTCCCCGGGGACCATGCCGCGAATATAATCCATGCGCCAGGGGGCGTGTAAGGGTTTCATGGTTTAGGCCACCTCAAAGAGCTGACCCGACAAGGTCTCACCCAGGGTCAGAATACCATAGGTTCCTCTACTGGTGTGACGACCTGGAGAGGTGAAACTGCCGGGATTCATGAACAGCACCCCGTACATTGTATGACACACGGGGATATGGGTATGGCCAGAGACAATGCAGTCCACCGGGGGAAAATCATGGATGAGATGATCCTCAACCTGGGTTCGATAGGGATCACCATGGGTCAGGCCGAATGAGTAGCCACCAAGCTCTATAACCTGACGTTTAGGCAGAACTGAGCGGGAGGATGGCATGCACATATTGCCATGCACGCCATACACCTCTTTATCCTTAAACACCTGCAGCACCGCAATATCCGTCAGATCTCCCGCATGAAAAATAACATCACAATCATGGAAACAGAACTGTATTTTCTGCAAAAATCCAGGGGTTGGGGAATTAATATGGGTATCGGATAACACGCCTATTTTCATACCGCTCATCCCTTGTAAAGCAGGAGGTTCAAAGAAATCTTACAACTGGAGTGAAAGATAAACGAAACAGGGTGAAATCACAACAGGTGAGAACTATTTCTCACCCCATTGCCTGTTCTATTTTATGGCGCAGAGTATCACCATCCACCCCATCCACTATAAGTTGTTTATGGCGACTGTGTAGTCCTCGTTTAAGGGTAATGGCTGACTTTGCAACACCAAGAAACTTTGCCAAAAACTGGATCACACCCTTATTCGCCTTACCATCAACGGGTGGTGATGTTATGGCCAGTTTCATTTCCCCGCCGTGCAGGCCGCAAAATTTATTTTTCGATGCCTTGGGCTGAACATAGAGAGCGATGAGGGTTTTGCCGTCGTTGGTGGAGGTGAGATAGGGCATTATGGTGAAGGGTAAAAGTTATAAGAGAGCGTTATGTTATGGAACTGTAACTTGTTTCTTAAACCATTTAACCGGCTGAGCACCAGCTATTTGCTGAACCCTGAAGGGTATCAGCAATTTTGAGATGGAAAACCGCCATAGGCAACTGCTATAACTAAGCAATCATCTTTAT
>JAQIBE010000220.1 GCA_027859235.1 Desulfobulbaceae bacterium | reverse complement strand
TAGGCCATTGAACCTTTCAACACTCCATTACGATACTCTGTGTCAATTACGTCAATTTTCTTCCGGCCTATGGATGCGTCACCATCAGCGGCCAACTCACCAGACAACGCCCGAAGTGCCAATTCACAGGCGGCATCTTTAACACGTTGAGGAATGGTCGTTATCCCAATATACCCGCTATACTCAGAATCATAAAACGAGGCTGGAACATCATAATAAATTTGCCCACCGTCAATAACCTTCACGCCTACTCGCGGCCATTCCATCGGCTGAGAAATAGGGGCTACCTTCTGGCCCTTCCAGCGAGCGCGGTAATGACCGTCGAGATAGACACAGGCTTTAATAAGCGCGGCTTCCTTCACTGCATCGGTGCCAGTCCATGCGGCGTTACCTCTTGCCGTGTGGAATGTGTCGGCATCAGTGGCAGAGATATAACTCAACGCCCCGTCAACCTGTGTTCCATCTTCGATTGTTAATGTCATTTCCTAGCCAGCTTCTTTGGTTTAGGCTTCTCAAGAGTCCAGCCAAGGTTAGCAACACACTCACGCGCATCAACCCCAGCCTTCTCATGCTCTATGCCTTCTTTATCGTAAACAGTCATAATATCCTCAAAAGGTAAGGCGAGATTTTACCCCGCCCCGTGATTATCGTTTAGCGAGAAAGGCTGAGAAGTTAATCCCTGTGGCAACAGCGACTCCAGCAACCAAAGTAGAAAGCCGAACATACCGCTGTAATTCTCCACCATCTTCATTGCGGAAAGGCACTACATACCGGCCAGCGGCTGAGAGTGCATCGTCCATGGGGACAACCAGATTACCAAAGACCTTCTTGGCAAGACAGACGCTTTCAGAGGTCATTGCGGCCACTGTGGAGCCTTCAACGGATACAGTGTAAACCTCGTCTGCACCGTCAATCTCACAAGCGGACATATCAACCACGAGGAAGCCGTCAAACAAGCCTTCACCAAGGTCAAGGATAGAACCATCAGCAGAAGCGGCCAGCAAGCCAGCGGCTTTCATCTCAAGGTCATCATCATAAGTAAATCGTGCGTAATCGTTAGCCATTTTAAATGTCTCCTTATACCGTGATTGCGGCGTCAGAAATTGAATACAGGCGGGTCACTGCGCGGCCATTAAAGATAGCCATGCTGTTATACCATTCCACGCGAGTACGGAAAAGAGGGGAGGTTTGAAGCTCGCCAAGGTCACGAACATCAATGGAGCCGTTCTGGAGACCAGTCAAAGCACCATCTCCCAAAGAACAAACATAGATGGAGGTTGCTGTAGCGGTGCCAGATGTTGCGGCCTCAGTGAATGGGAGAATTGCTGTGCCGGTGTTATCAAGGTCAACCTTGAGAATTGGCAGACCCATGTATTTTTCAATCCTGCGTCCCATTGAGTCCTCAGTTACAGAGTAGTCACCCATTACATTACCACGAGCAGCAGCGGCGAACTTACGTGCCATGCCCTTGCTCATTATGATGTGAGTTGGGTCGAGGGTCTGGTCAATCGCTTCGTCCAGCTTGGTCAGGGAAAGGGGGGTACCGTTTGCGGTGGCACCGGCTGCAATCTTCTGATCTCCGACAACACGAACTTGAAGACCGTCAAACTCGCGAGGATCGCTTGCGGTGTCGCCTTTGATAAACTTGGCAGTCCAAGAAAGAGCAAGAGCGCGAACCTTCATGGCTTCATGGATTGCCCGCTGATTCATTCCCATTGTATCAAGGATGAATTTATCAACGTCCAGATCACCACCAGCAATAACCAAAGATTCGGTCATTGGGTTGAGAATACCAGTTGATGCGGTATATGATTCATTTACTCCACGGAAACCAACACCAGGAAGAGAACCTTCCCGGTTGTACTTCATTGCATTACCAGCAATAGACGTGAAAGGCAATGCGCCTAAAATGTCAGATGAACCGGCGTACAATTCAACCACGGCGTTTTTGATAACGTCGCCTGGATTAAGTTTTGCCGCCTCGATTAATGTAAGTGCCATTTAAAGTCCTCATGTTGTAAGACCGTCCTCCCTTGCTTGGGTGATTCGGTCAGCCGGAGATAATCCAGCATATTTGTCTGTGTTTGCTGTTCCGGTTGATCCAGTGGAGCCAGAACCTGTTGCGCCGGATGAAGCAAAAGCCCCTCCGTACCCTTCAACATCTTCCTTCATTTCTGCTACAAGTTGAGCAATAGCCAATGGTTTCCCATCACTACCTACTCTTACCTGCCCGTCCTCATCAACAACGACAGGCCGGCCAGATTCGTCAAGTTTTGTGAGAGTCCTCACATGCGGCATCAAGAGTTTCAGAGAACCTTTCTCTGCCGCGATTGCTTGCGTTGCTGTGGCAATCAGTACGTTATCTTCGAGAGACTTTCGCAGGGTGGCTTTTTCTTCCTCCCATGAGGTTTTATCTTTTGCGTGGGCATCGAGTAACTGCTTCTTTACGCTATCCCACTCGCCAGCTTTTACAGCCCTGTCCTCCTCTGCCTTCGCCGCTTGTTCTTCCAGCGTCTTGTATCTCTCGGGGTCAATACCTTTCAACGGCTTGTACTTGGCTATTTCTCCAAGCAACTCACTGTTCTTTGTTTTCAACCCTTTCACGCTTTCATCAACCATTGCCTTGAGCGTGGTTGCTTCCTCATCAGTTTCCGCGACTAACTTCCCATCTTCGATCTTCATGTGGTGGCTCCTAGAGCTTGGTTTTTGTCAGCCTTGCCGACGCGATACATATAATTTTCTATTATACCATGGTTATACTAACTTTGCATA
>JAQIBE010000213.1 GCA_027859235.1 Desulfobulbaceae bacterium | reverse complement strand
GACGGCATGCTCGGTTTTGCCGCAGGGGTCATGATTGCCGCATCCTTCTGGTCACTCCTGGCCCCGGCCATCACCATGATTGAAGAGTCCGGCGGCATCACCTGGATTCCTCCCCTTGTCGGTTTTCTTTCCGGCGGTATCTTCCTCTGGTCCGTTGATAAACTCCTGCCCCATCTGCACCAGGGGTTCTCGATCAATGAAGCCGAAGGGGTCAAAACAAGCTGGCAGCGCAGTATTCTGCTGGTGCTGGCCATCACCATCCATAACATCCCGGAAGGACTCGCCGTGGGTGTGGCCTTTGGCGCGGTGGCCTCGGGTATCCCGTCGGCATCCATCGGCGGGGCCATTGCCCTGGCAATCGGTATCGGCATCCAGAATTTTCCGGAAGGGGCGGCGGTCTCCATCCCCCTGCGCCGGGAAAAGCTGAGCCGCTTTAAAAGTTTCTGGTATGGCCAGCTCTCAGGCATCGTTGAACCCATGGCCGGCGTCCTCGGCGCCATGGCCGTGATCTACATGCGCCCCCTCCTGCCCTACGCCCTCTCCTTTGCCGCCGGAGCCATGATCTATGTGGTGGCGGAGGAACTCATCCCTGAATCCCAGGCCGAAAAACATTCCGATATTGCCACCATCGGTGTCATGGTCGGTTTTGCGGTGATGATGACCCTTGATGTCGCCCTGGGCTGAGTCTCCGACACAGAGAACCGCAGAATGTCGAATAGTCATCATTCGCAGACCGCCCTGTTGCGCAAAAATTATTCTACCCAGGGTTAAGCGTTTGCTGGTGGCGCCACGGGCAGATCCACCCGGAAGATAGTTCCCTCCGGGGAGCTCTCGGTCACCTGGATATTTCCACCATGGGCCTCAATGATGCCGTAACTGATGGACAACCCGAGGCCGGTCCCCTTGCCCACCACCTTGGTAGTGACAAAGGGCTCAAAGATTTTGTCCAGCTTGTCTGCAGGGATGCCGGTGCCGTTATCCTCCACCTCAAGGATTACACGATCGCCTGCCGCCATGGTACGGATCTGAATGGCGGCCGCCATTCCCTTCTCCTGCCCCCACCTCTCCGCCACGGCGTCCCGGCCATTGGCCAGCAGGTTGAGGATCACCTGCTCCAGCTGACTGGCATCGCCTTGAACCCGGGGCAGGTCTTCGGCCAGATCGCTGCTGACCTTGATATTGCGGAGCTTCAGCTGCTCGCCGATCATATAAAAACTGTCGCCCACCACCTTATTGAGATCCACCGGAACCATACCCTGATCCGACTGCCGGGAAAAGGTGCGCAAATGGTTGATGATATTCATCATCCTTTTGGTGTTGCGCTCGAAGCTTTCCAGGACCCCGGCGACATACTCAGGAGTCAAGGTCTGCTTGGCCTGACGGCGCTGCATGAGCTGGCTGCGGCTGCGCAGGACCATGAGGGGCTGATTGAGTTCATGGGACACCCCTGCGGCAAGCTCGCCGATGGCTGCAAGCTTACCCGCCTGCACAAGCTGGGCCTGGGAGGTCTGCAGCCGCCTTTCGACATCCCTGCGCTCAGTGATGTCGATATTCACACCAATAATACCAATGATGGAATCTTCGCTATGAATAGGAGAAATGATATTGTGGTATACCCTCTCCCCGTTCGGGGTCTCAAACCGCACTTCCCCGTCAATTATTTCCCCGGCCAGAGACCGCTGATTATTTTCAATCCACTGAGATAATGTTGTTTCTGCAACATCAAGGTCTTCAGTACGTTTACCTATTATACCTCCCCAATTTTTCCGGCAAATCGAATTCTGCATAATATATCGACCTGATTGATCAACAACAAAGAACTCAAAGGGCAAACTTTCAATGGTTGCCAGAAGCAAGGCCTCACTCTCTTTCAGACGGACAGTCCGCTGTTCAACCTCATCCTCCAGGTGGAGATTGAGTTTTTTAATAAGCCTCTCTCTATTTTCCTTTGACTTATCATACGTATTCAAAACAAAAAACATTGCGGTCAAATATAAACTCGTGGTGAATATATCTAGATGGGAGTAGTCCTCTGAAAATACGGGAATGAAATGAACTGAGATGATGGTGGCAAGTATGAGGATCAGCCAGAGAAAAGCGCTCTTCCGCCCCTTTAAAAAGAACGCCCCGGCCAGAAACAGAAAAAAGAGAGCTAACCGCATGAAATTATAAGAGGCCAGCAGGTAGATGACTGAGAAGAGAAGAAAAGAGAGACACAGGGTGAGGTTCGCTATGAGGTCTACCTTCTCTCGATGGGCTCTCAGGTAGAAGAATAACCCCAGGTTGATCACCACAAATAAAAAATCGACCAGCCCCATGCCGGCATGGTCCTGCCAGCGGACAAAAGCCATTACAAAGGCAATGACGGCTGTAGATAGAAAAATCGTATTGAGGAAGATGAGTTTGAATTCTAGATCCTGCTCCTCTGCTGTAAAATCATGGTCGAGCAGAAGCAGTCGGCGCAGAAGTTTTCGCATAACATATCACCCGTTGAGATAAAGGAAATAATGTGATGAACCTTTCACCAACAGGTCTTTCTTTGCTGAAAGATTGAGCCCTTCCAGGGAAACAGGAACATATCACATATTACATGAGGCGGATTGCAGATACCTAGTCAAATATAATGGCTCTGTTTTTTTTGTTAAGCAGTTGTAAACAAATAACATGGGCAACGAGATGTCCATAGCTGCATAAGGGGGTGTACAGAACTTGCTATAACGGGGTCTGCGCTTACCTTCAACATTCTTAACGGCCCCTAACTCCGTGTCTTGGGATCCCCTGTAGCCAGACGGTGCAGCACCTGCATATTCCGGAGATCCTCCTGTAAATCCTCCTCTTTCGGGGTTTCCAGGGTCATGGGCACATCCCGCAGAAAGTCCGCCGTCATGATCTGCTTAAAG
>JAQIBE010000208.1 GCA_027859235.1 Desulfobulbaceae bacterium | reverse complement strand
GAAAATAGACAAGAACGAACAAAGGGTTTCCGGGAAAACCCGAAAACCCTTTAATAACTGGTACCAGAGGCCGGAATCGAACCGGCATGGGGTTGCCCCCGCGGGATTTTGAATCCCGTAGGCTATGTCACGCCACATCTCAAGGGTGCGCGCTTTCTCCTTGATATACCTTGACAATCTCCATCTGACAACCTATTTTACTTTTATACAGATTTATACAAATTGACCCTTTTGGGGTCATTTCATCTGACCGGCATCTGACCAGCATCTGACTGACATCTGATTATTTATCAAGCCAAGGATAACATAAATGCCAACAACTAAAATCAATTTCTCAGACCACAGGCTACTAAAGTTAACCCATGATGGTAGCAAAAAACGGTTGTATTTTTACGATAGCGGCCAGGCAGCACTGGCATTGTGTATAACTCCAACAGGTACAAAATCATTCCAGTTGCAGACTTGGGACAAGGCCCGTGGTAGGTCAGTAGCCAAAACCATAGGCAAATACCCGGCAATGTCAATTAATACTGCCCGCGAACTGGTGAGAGATATGCTGGTAGACATCAATAAAGGTGAAGACGTCATAGGCATAGCCCGAAAAAAAAGGGAGGAGGAGTGCTTGGATGACGTCTTTAAACGCTGGTTAGATGACTATTCCAAGCAGCACAAAAAGAGCTGGAAGCACGACGAAACACGATATTACAAATACATCAGTAAGCCGTTTGGAAAAAAACGAGTATCAGACCTTGACCGGGATTCTGTCCGCCAATGGTTTTTAAATTTGACCAAAATAGTAATCAGACCCGGGGAAAAGGTATCAAAGACTACTGCCAATCGAATTTTTGCCCTGCTCCGGACTATTTTCAACCATGAACTCCCCGACATCCCGAACCCCTGTAAAGGGATCAAAACATATCAGGAGTATAGCCGTGACAGATTTCTGCAGCCGTCTGAACTGAAGCAATTTTTTTCGGCCCTGGAGTCTGAGGACACCCCAGGCTACTTTAGAAATTATGTCCTCCTGTCACTGCTCACAGGGGCCAGGAAAAGTAATATTCTTGCCATGAAATGGGCCGATATTGATTTTGATCGCAAAACCTGGACAATACCGGGTGATGAAATAAAAAATAAAAGCACACTGACCGTCCCGTTAGTTGAGGAGGCCATGGAGATACTATTGACACGGAAAGCATCACGGGACTCTATCTTTGTATTTCCGTCGCCTGGCACGTGCAAGAGCAAGACAGGTCATTATGTCGAGCCCCAAGACTGCTGGGAGAGGCTGGTAGAACGGTCTGGTTTAAAGGATATACACATCCATGACCTCCGCAGGACAATGGGGTCATTCCAAACCATGGGTGGGGCCTCACTCACCATAGTTGGTAAAAGCCTTGGTCATAAATCTACCCAGGCAACACAGGTGTATGCCCGCCTCGACCTTGACCCTGTGAGGGCCTCAATGGAGAAGGCTGTTGAAATGATGATGACCACAAAGAAGATTCCAGACAAACGGATAACGACCATTTACAAATAATAACACGAGTGGAGGGGGAAACTCTCGGCTAACCACTGAGGCAGATCCCCCATCTTTTTTGAAACACAGAAGAGGGTATTTATGAAACCAGACTTGAACTACTATCAGATTAATGACCTGCTGAAGAGATGGAAAGAATATGGCTTCAGTGAGGAGTATCTCCTTCAATACGGTGCTTCAGGTGAGCTACAGTTTTCTAGGTGGATTTCCCCTCCTAAATGGGAATATAGATTTGAATACATAATTATAACATGCGGTCACTATGAGAGTAAAAGGGGCCATCATCCCTCCGGGGAGTACAAAATACCGTACGGTGAACGCATACTGTTTGATGTGCCAAAGGAGCAAATTGACCAACTGTTGAATAGTAATATTGATAAGCAGACAGGTATTGCTCTGATACCAAGGTGCGACGAAGACTGCCAGATTTGCAGGAATCTCTCCCCGGTTCCCTCACTGTATGCCTACTGTTCCGAGGGAAGGCTTGACGAGGAGTATCTTGTGAGAAACTACCTTGATGTCAACCCAGACATAGATGGCGAGGACGCACCCGGACTAATCAAGGACGTTACCAAAAAAGATCTTGTGGTAACCCTCGAAAACGTCAGGAAATTTGAGAAAGATTTTTTAGAGATGGACCCCCAGAAGTCGCCCTACCTTGACCCTGCCCGGTATGGTTATTCAGAGGATCTCGCGATAATAATATCAACACGGGATGCCGTAATTGAGGAAAAAAATATTCTGGCCACGGTATCCGCAAAACAGGCTGGCATAGCGTACATCAAGAAATATTATCCCAATTCTGGGCTTCACGAATGTAAAATAGACAGGTTAGCAGCCTATGCCCTGGCGGGGATTTCACATCCCACCCTCTGGAACCAATTTATTAAAGACAACGAGGATGTCATCACCAGCTAAATCCCGTTTGCCTGATAACTGCCTCTGAGAGGGGGGTGTTGCTACTGTTTTTTTATCCCTCTATGCAGAGACATTAACCGCCTTTTTACAGGCAGTTATCAGGACATCAGCAATTTATTTCTATTTTTTTTATTTTCTGCATCTAAGACCCTCCATACACAGCCTCCCCACCCACGCCTTCGGCTTTTCAAAGCTGCAGCTCATAACAACTTGAGCCTCCCCCACCTGCAACAGCAAAAAACAGCGAAACGCAACACCCTGATTTAGCGTCTCTTTCCCCCACACCCTTCCTTGCCTCTAAGACCCCTGCCAGACGGTCTGAGAATTGTTTTTAGCTCATAAATGCTTTTCAATGGAAAAATATTCTGATGCGCATCAGGCAATAATAATCAACTTACCAGGCCACTCATCTCAGGCACCGCGAACCAGAGACAAGTGGCGGAGGAACACCAATGACAGCAGATTTCACCTTGGATGAAATGAGGCAGTTGCTTCAGGAAGAAATGATGCGGATTCTCAAAATAAGCCTTAACGGGGAGGAACTTTATCCCAGAAAGGAGGCTGCTAAAATCCTGAAGGTTAAAGAAAACACCTTGGCTGTTTGGGCTATGACGGGGCGAGGGCCTGCCCCCACAAAGATTGGCACCAGGTCAATGTACCGTCGTTCGGTATTGGATCAATTTATCAAAGACAACACCATGCCAAGATAAGGGAGGGGTTAGCACATGGCATCAAAACAGCAACGGCCTATTGCTCCTAAGCAGAAAAACTAGCCGTAAACTGTTTGAAGCAGTGAAATTGTCAAGAAGTTGGAGCGAATAATGAGATTCTTTCAGCAACAACTGCAAATTTAAAATTATTCAGGAGAATAACAATGAAACAAGAGCTATCAGAAGTTGAAAAAAGTACAGGGTTCGATCTTCAGGGGATGGTATTGCCGGCAAATAAATTAGATGCTGGTGGTACTGTTGAGGTATTGGCTCACGTGCCAATCCGTAAGCCCAAAAAGAATGAGTTTTTTCGATGCCACCCGGACCACACTCTTGCCCCGGTTGGAATTGTTGAAGATGACATTGACCGGAGTGAATACTTGGTCAGCTCACCAGATATTTTTCAGACGATCAGTGATCTTGCAACCATGCGTGCACTGCATTTATGTATCAGCCGGCATGGGTCAATTTTTCTATGGCCCAGAAAACTGCCAGGGGAAAGAGCAATGGCATGGCATTCAACAGCCGAAAAGGCTGCAGAACTGGCGACTACAGAGTGGGTAAATATGCGGGCAGATACTGGTGCGGGGATGTACAGATTGATGCATCCAACCGCAAAACTGCCAGAACCTAATTGGCCGGACAAATCATTTACCGAAATTGTTAAGATGGCTTTTGAGGGAAGAATAATTAGCTCCGAATCTCATTGCCTCGTACGTAGGCTTTTAGGTCAGGAGTAGACACATGACATTGGCTCAATTCGCAGAAGTTTGGTTGATTGATTTTGAGTTTAGAGCTGACCCAGGTGAGCGCCCCGTAATCCGATGCATGTGCGGATACGAGTTACATTCGGGGCGCTCATTTCGTATATGGGCAGACCAACTTGGGGGCCAGCCGCCATTCAAATCGTCCCAGGATGTTTTAGTTGTAACTTTTTATGGTAGTGCTGAAGCCGGGTGTTTCTTGCAGTTGGGGTGGGTATTTCCACAAAAACATTTGGATCTCTTCACTGAATGGCGCTGGTTGCGAAATGGGTTAATCCATCAGGGAGGTTTACAGGCAGCGCTTAATTTTTTTAGGGAACCGATTGTCGTAGATAAGTCGGAAATGCGAGACCTAGCTATGGATAATCGCCCCTCCTCCGACTACTCACCAGAGGAAAGGGAAAATCTTATGAATTATTGCCTTGGTGATTGTCTGGCGCTGAAACGATTACTCCCCCACGTGCTGCCCCATATCCAACTAGAATACGCCTTGTTCCGAGGGCTTTATATGTCATGCGTGGCCCAGATGGAATACCGGGGGATCCCGATTGACATGCCAGCCTGGGAGAACATTGCAGCAAATAGTGACTCGATAAAGCGCCAAATGGTGGAGGAGTTGGATCAATGGGATGTGTACGAAGGAACGACCTTCAAATTAGACAAATTCGCACGGTTACTTAAATCCAGAGGTATACTATGGCCGACTACTGCCACAGGTAGGTTGAAAACCGATAGTAACACATTTAGGGACTACACAAAAGGCTCCGACCTTTCCGATCTTTTTTACCTCCGTGAGTTCATTTCACACTTAAAACTTGCGAAACTACATGTCGGTGCTGATGGCCGCAACCGTTGTCTTTTATCCCCATTTCAATCCAGAACTGCTCGAAACCAACCGAGCAACGTAAAATGTATATTCGGGCCATCTGTTTGGATCCGCCACCTGATAAAACCTGTAAAGGGAACTGGAATTGCATATATAGATTGGGGTCAGCAAGAGTTCGCCATCGCTGCAAAGTTGTCTAAAGATGCCAACATGATTGAAGCGTATGAATCAGGCGATCCATATCTAAGCTTTGGGAAACTTGCGGGAGCAATACCTCCAGGTGGAACAAAAGAAGACTACCCAAACGAGAGGCGGCTCTATAAGCAAACCGTGTTGGGATTGCAATACGGGATGGCATGTGAATCGCTTGCAAGTAGGCTCAACAAACCAGTGGCCCAGGCGAACACGCTCATACTCCAGCACCACGAAGTTTTTCGGGATTTCTGGGTTTGGGCCGACCGAACTGTTAACAGGGCTCTTGCCGATGGCTGTCTGAACGCACCGTTTGGCTGGAAGCTTACGGTTCCGAACGATCCCAATATGCGTAGTCTACAAAACTGGCAGGTTCAAACTACAGGCAGCGAGATGCTCAGGATAGCTGTTGTGTTAGCTATAGGTTCTGGGGTGAAAGTAGTTACAACTGTTCACGATGCACTGTTGATAGAATTTGACCTACTGGATGAAAAATGGGCAATAGCTAAAGCTCAGGAATGTATGCGCCGGGCTGGTGAAATTCTATTGGGCGGCATGCAACTCCGCACAGATGTAGATATTGTGAGGTATCCAAATAGGTACAGGGTAGATCGTGGTAGGGATATGTGGCTTAAACTCTGTGAAAAACTGTCAATTGAGGACTGATCGGTGAGCCAATTGCCTTTGCCAGTTGCTGAAAAGTGTTTCTGTAGAGCACAGAACTGTTTCGGGGGAGTACACCCCTTTCATATTAATATATATAGTTAATACAATATAATACGCATAATGGAGACTGATATATATATGAAGAAGACTATACAAATTATTGATGATATTGAATGTGTGGACATTACCAATTCTATTGGAGCTTATACACCACCCATTAAGAGAAAGAAGTATGCCAATATTTCTCAGAAATTTATCTTGGCTTTACCTCCACGTATGAATGTAAATCTTATTGCCGCTATCTGTTTCCTGTCCAGTGTAAACGGCGGGCAAGGTTCCTGGTTTAAACTGTCCAATATAGTTTTAAAGGACTGGGGTGTATCGAGGGGGGTAAAGTATTCAGGAATACGGGCCCTTGAAGGAGCTAATCTGGTTGAATCGAAAAGCAATGGATACGGCAGAGCAATATCCATTAGAATCGTAGCCGCTTAGAAGATGTAAAGCTTCTGTCGGCAGGGGCAACTGGCATTATAACTGTCCTCGCGCGAGTGGGGTGCAACGTTAACCTCCTGACACCATACAACCGTAAACCGTAAACCCAGCAGAATGAAACTGCACCCCCCCCCCAGTCGTTTACTGCTGAGGATTTCAGCCCCCCCTTTGGCGACCATATTACTCTTGGGCCAATGGGGTGCAGGTTACAAGTAAAGGTTACAGGAGTAACTACGTGCAACCCGTCATACCCGTTATGATCGGCGGCACACCACCCACCTAAAAAACAGAGAAAACTTAAAAAAGTTTCACAGGCACCCCACTGTATGGGCAAGGGCCTGCTTTAATCAAAATCACCTAAATTTCAGGAGAAAATCATGCAAGAAACGAGCATCAACAACTTGGCTAAGGCCAATGAGAAAAAACAGCTGATGAAAGATCTTGGCATAACACCAGAACGTCTTGATCCTGCCGAAAAGGCCAGGCGCAACCCCAACTCAAGACGGCAGGCCATATATGCTAAATGCTGGGATTGTTGCTGTGAGCAGAGCAAGGAGATTCGGCTCTGCCCAAGTGTAGATTGTTCACTATTCAGGTTTAGGCCATATCAGCCCCAAAAAAGAGAGTGAGGAGGTTTAAGCCGGGTCAGCAGGCGTTGGGGCTAAGCATATGCCCCAGAAAACATCAGAAGGGAGACATCTTGACTTCGTATATACAGTAGTAACCTCAAACTGTGGTTGGGTTGAGGAAATTAGATATTAACCGTGGTAATCTTACGCCTGTGAGTAAAATTATTTAAGATAGACCGCTCTTCGAATTCGATCATAAACCGATTCATTGCTGGTTTCCAGTTTCTTATTGGCATGGTCCACTTTTTTGAGGCGGATTGAATTGAGCTGGTCGGCAGGCAGCATCAGCGTATAACCGCCAATCTGATAACTCAAGGGGCAATAGACGGCCACCTTGTCGGGCATGGATTCACTCTTTATAAAGCCAAGCTCACGCCTGGTGATAAAACCCACCAGGGTCATAGTATTGGCAGTGATGCGCATTTCTGTTTATGAACCAGACCCGGTCACACCCTTTTTTGCCATGAGTTCATGGAGGGTCTGAGCCAGCGCTCTGGCGTTAACCGGCTTGACCAGAAAACGGTCGATGCCGATCTCCTTGGCCTTTTTCTCGTCCATGCTGTCGCTGTACCCGGTACAGAGGACCACCGGCGTGGCCGGGCTGAGCTGTTTGATCTGCAGGGTCAGCTCGGCCCCGTTCATCTTCGGCATGGCCATGTCCGTGAGCACCAGATCAATGCCGTCGCTGTGCTGCTGGAAGGTCTCCAGCGCCTCAGCGCCATTGGCGCAGACCAACACCTCGTAGCCCAACCCAAGGAGCAGCCGCTGGTGTAACCGCCTGATCACCGGCTCATCGTCCACCACCAGAACGGTGCCGCTGCCCCGTGGAATTTCCCAGTTGCCGTTCGTTTCAACAGACCCATCGTCCTGGAGCTTCACCTGGGGCAGGTAGACACAAAACTCGGTGCCCCGGCCCGGCTTACTGTCCATGGTGATATGACCATGGTGGCCCTGGACGATGCCACGCACCACTGACAACCCCAACCCGGTTCCCTCCCCCTGGGGTTTGGTGGTGAAATAGGGATCAAAGATGCGTTCCTGCAGCCCCTTTGCTATACCGCAGCCGGTGTCCCGAACGCATAGCTTGACATGGGGACCTGGCGCCACAGTCAGCTCATCCAGCACATCCTGGCCCGTAAGCTCGACCACCGCCAGGCTGACGCTCATCTCACCGCCTGTGTCCAGCATGGCGTGGTAACCATTGGTGCAGAGATTCATCAACACCTGATGGATCTGGGTCGGATCCGCCATCACCAGACCACAATCACCAACCTCCTGGTGGATGGAGATGGTGGTCGGGATTGAAGAGTGGAGCAGCTTGAGCGCCTCCTTGATGATGAGATGGATCTGCACCGGCTGCGGCTCCTCTTCACCCTTACGGCTGAAGGTGAGGATCTGCTTGACCAGATCCTTGGCCCGCAGACCCGCAGTTCTGATCTCCTGCACCATGCCACGCTCCTCGCTGTCAAGGGGCAGCATCTCCTGGACCATTTCGCTGTACCCCAGAATCGGGCTGAGGATATTGTTGAAATCGTGGGCTATGCCACCGGCCAGGGTGCCGATGGCCTCCATCTTCTGAGCCTGGCGGAGTTGCGCTTCGAGTTTATACAGTTGGCTGACATCAACAATCGTCTCAATCACAGTCTCAACCCGGCCACCACTGTCTTTCGTGTAGGGATAGGCCTTGGCCTCTCTATAAACACCCCCTCCCGCTGCGTCCTCATGGTGCTGAAGGGCCGAGTGCGGCTCTCCTGTGGTAAATACCAGTTGCACCGGACAGTCAGTGGTTGATCCACCGCACTCATCGCAAGGCGCAGTGACATGATGATACGTTTCGTAACAGGTGGATCCAATGATCTCCGCCAGGGGCCTGTCGACGAGCTGCGAGTATGCCCTGTTGGCAGACAAGATCCGGAAGTCCCGGTCGATGATGAGAAATCCCTCATCCACGCATTCAAGGATGTTTTGAATCAATTCCTCAGCTTGTTTGCGCTGGCTGATGTCGCTGAAGGCCACCACCGCCCCCACCATCTCGCCCTGCTCATCACGCATGGGCGTACTGATATACTCCACCGGAAAGCTGGTGCCGTCCTTTCTCCAGAACAGCTCATCATCCAGTTGATGGACGGCGCCGTCCCGGTAGGCCGCATAGATGGGGCATGTGTCGCGGGGAAAGGGTGTGTTGTCCCCCCTCGTGTGATGATGCAGGTCATGGGCGATCTGGCCAAGGACCTCTGCCGCCGATCTTTGCAGCATTGTTGCGCCGGCCGGATTGATGAAGGTGATCCGGCCCTCCAGATCCAGGCCGAAAATACCTTCGCCGGTGGAGCTGAGAATGAGGCTGCTGTGCCGGCTCAGCTGTTGCATCTCGGCTCGGCCACGCAGGGTGACAATTCCGTAGGCGAGATCCTTGGCCAGATCATTCAGGAGCTTGATTTCGGTCTCATCAAAGCTGTCCGCCTCGGAGGAGTAGATGGACAAAACGCCGAAGACCGTGGAGTTGTCGGTCAGGGGCAGGGCGATGTTCGCCACATAGCCCCGGGCCAGGGGAGCATCCCGCCAGGGCGCCGATCCCGGAGCGTTGGCAATGTCTCCACAGACCTCTGTCTTACCGCTGCGCATGGCTCTGGCGCACGGCATCTGGTTGGTGTCGGCCCAGGTGAGGGGCGCCTCAAGGGGGGAGAGATCTTCCCCGCTGGATGTTGTGGCCACCCGCTGGAGACTCTTTTCCCCATCGTTATCCCCATAGCAGATCTCTGCCAGGCCGTACCCCCCGTTGCCGACGATATTGCCCACGGCGGTCTGGAGCAACTCCGTTTCGCTGGTGGCCCGCACCAAGGCCTGATTGCCCGCTGACAGCGTTCGCAGTGTCCGGTTGGTACGGGCCAGCTCCGCTGTCCGCTCGGTTACCTTGGCATCCAGGCTCTCATTGAGGAGGTTGAGCTGGGACTGGACCCGGGTGAGATCGCGGTTCTGGAAGAGGCTGCCCTCGTAGACCGAGAACAGCATATTCAGAACCTGCTGGCTGCCGCCGGTGATGGTGTAGGGGTCGTTATTGTATTGCACCTGCTCAGAGCGCCGCTCTTCGTCCCGCTTCCTGGTGCTCGGCGTGGAGAGCAGGGCCTGGATGCGTTCCAGGAGGATTTCCTCGACAAAGGGCTTGGTAATATAGCCGTCGGCGCCGGAGTTGAGTGCCTCCATGATGTCTTCCGGCTCGGACATAATGGTGAGGAGGATCACCGGGATGTTCCACAGCTCATCGTCGTACTTGATGGCGCGGGAGAGTTCGTAGCCGTTCATAAGCGGCATGTTGATATCGCTGACGATCAGGTCGGGTCGGCTCGCCCGTGCCGCCTCAAGCCCTGCCTCGCCGTCCTTGGCCATGGTGAGATGGTAACCCGCCCGGGCCAGGCTGCGGCGCAGGAGTTCGGCCTCAATAGCACTGTCCTCGACGATCAGGATTTCCGGTAAGGTGGTAGCGGCTTTGGTCTGTTCTGTCATGGTCTGTTCCTCTGTTTCTGTACTCTGGGTTGCACTGTCTGCAAAATCTATTGACTGGGTTGCGCCCTCACCGGCTGCCCCCATTGACCAACGCCGTCAGCATGGGCGCGATCTCTTCCAGCGGCAGGATGTGGTGTACTGCCCCCAGGGCCACGGCCTGCCCGGGCATGCCGTACACCACGCAGCTCGCCTCGTCCTGGGCAATGGTAATGCCGCCGGCCGTGGCGATGTCCACCATGCCAGCGGCACCGTCACGCCCCATCCCTGTCAGCAGCACCCCCACCGTGCCACCCCCGAAACAGCGGGCTGCGGCGTGCATGGTGACAGTGGCCGAGGGTCGGTGGCCGTCACAGGGGGGCGCCTGGGAGAGATCAAAGCGTCCGTGCTGGTCCAGTATGAGGTGGGCATCATCGGGGGCGAAATAGACCACCCCGGCCTGGGGTATCTCGGACTGGGTTGCCGTCCGTACCGGCAGGGGGCAGACTTCGGCCAGCCACGTCACCATCGCGACCAGGAAGCTTGCGCCGATGTGCTGCACGCACACCACCGGCAGGGGAAACCCCTTGGGCAGATGGGAGAGAAGCGTGCGCAGAGCCTGGGGGCCGCCGGTGGAGGCACCGATGGTCACCATGTTCAGTGCTACGTGGGGGCGTGGCCTGATAATGGGCTTGGGGGCTGGCCTGGAAACGCCGTTGTTGCTACGCCGATACACCCGCACCCCGGCCAGGATACGTATCTTGCGGGCCAGTTCCGCGCCCAGCTTCTGCAGGTCGCTCTTGATGATATCGCGCGGTTTGGGGTAGACATCAACCGCCCCTGCTTCCAGGAGCCGGAAGACATTGGGGGCGCCCGGTTCCACCGACACGCTCACCACCAGGATCGGGCGCGGCTCTGTGGTCATGACCTGGTGGGTGAATTCCAGCCCATCCATCACCGGCATGTGGAGATCGGTGCAGATGACGTCGGGATTCAAGGTGGGCAGCAGGTCGAGTCCCTCCTGGCCGTTGGCGGCGGTGCCCACCACCTGGATGCCGGGTGAAGAGGCCAGCAACCGTTGCAGGGTGTGCAAGACAAGGGGAGAATCGTCCACCAGCAAGACCTTGATTGGAGATGTTGTCTTCAGACCCATGGTCTACTCCTCATTAGTAATGGCAAATTCCGCACTCCCCCTTTTCCCCCTTCGATTTCTGCCGCATTCCGCACCATATTCCATAATCAGCAAGAAGATGTCCCCATTCCAAAACTCTATCCGTTGCCAATTCTGCAGTCAATATATTTCCCCTTCAAATGAGTCTCTGCAGGGTTTCCAGCAGCACGCGCTGGTCAAATGAGGGCTTAGGGATATAGGCGTTGGCCCCCACCTCCAGCCCGCGCCGCTTGTCGTCATCGGAAGAAAGCGTGGTTACCAGGATCACCGGCAGGTCTTGGTAACGCGGCTGCTCACGGATGCGGGCGGTGAGGGTCAACCCATCCATATTGGGCATGACAATGTCTGAAACCACTGCCGCAAAGGCGCGCTGGCCGAGAGCATTGAGGCCGTCCACCCCGTCCACGGCAGTGACCACCTCGTAGCCGCCATCCTCGAGGATGCGTTTTTCCATGGCGCGGACCAGGGCCGAATCCTCCACCAGCAGGATGGCACCCTTGGTTGTCGCACCGGCTCCTGTACCTTGATCCCTGACAGGCACAGCAGCAAACTTGTGGATCGAGCGCAGCAGATCGGCGGGATTCAGCAGTGCAGAGATCTCACCGCTGCCCAATATGGTCAGGCCGGCAATATTGCGCACCCGCTGCAGCGGTGCCGCCAGCGGCTTGGTCACCACCTCCTCCTCACCCACCAGCTCATCCACCCGCAACCCCAGGAGTTCATCCCCCACCTGGATGATGATGCACACGGTTTCATCACCCCGATTTTCACCCGGCAACCCCAAGAGATCGGCGAGGCACGGCGCGATAATTGGCTGACCGTCCACCTCCATGGCAGGATACCCTTCGAGGCTGAAAATATCTTCCTCGGTCACATGTTGTGAGGCATAGATGGACTCGATGGGCAGTCCATAGAGGCGGTCCCCTACCCTGGCCTGCAGCAGACGCGTGGTGGCCAGACTCAGGGGCAAATGCATCTGCATCGTTGTTCCCTGACCCGGGACGGATTGCATGCGGATATCGCCCTTGAGCCGTTCCACGTTGACCCGCACCACATCCAGCCCTACCCCGCGGCCGGACAGCTCGGTGACAAAGGTGGCAGTGGAGAAACCGGGTAAAAAGATCAGTTGCTGGACCTGCGGGATGGGCATGGCCGCGAGGGTGGCCTCGTCGTGCAGACCGCGTTTCAAGGCGGTCTGGCGGATGGCCTCCACATCCAGGCCGCACCCGTCGTCCCGCACCTCAAGACGCACTCTGCTGTTTTCCCGCAGGGCCTGGAGCAACAGCGTACCGCAGCGCGGCTTGCCCTGTTGTTCGCGCTTGGCTGGCGGTTCCATGCCGTGGTCAATGGCGTTGCGCAGCAGGTGCATCAGCGGGTCTTTCATCTCTTCGAGGATGCGCTTGTCCACGTTGATCTCGCCGCCCTCCATGACCAGTTCCACCTCCTTGTCCTGCTCCTTGGCAAGATCACGCACCATGCGCGGGAACAGGCTGAACACTGTGGACAGCGGCAAGAGGCGGGCACCATGAACCTGATCTTCCAGCGTGGCGGCTGTCATTTCCAGACGGGCACCGTCTTCGTAGAAGGCATCACGTATCTCCTGGAGTTGGCTGCCGAAGGGTTCACAGTCGGCAGCCTGAGTGGTGAGTGTTGCCTGTAATAGCTGCCATTCGCTACTCCTAACGCTGACCTCTTCATGCGTATCATCCGTTGCCCACCGGCGCAGCAGGGTCTGAACTTTCCTCCGGCTCCTTTCCAGCAGCGACCACTGTTCCAATAATCCATCCATCAAGGCCAGCCGGTGCTGCATCCGCCCCTCGATCACGCTGAGTTCACCCACCAGGGTGAGCAGGTCGTCCAGCTGGCGCGTTTCCACCCGCACCGTCTCGATGTGAAACTCCTCTCCTGCTGGACGTATAGTTTCGGCAACTTCAGCAACTTCAGGAATTTTGGCCGATGAGAATAGAGGAACAGTCTGCTCAGGTGAGATGGGCTGATCAGGGATGGGCTGGGTAGTAGCAGGCAGAGAAGAGGGGGTAGTTTCAGCAGGCAACGCTGTCTCCTGCTTGCGAGAAGTGGGCGCAGAGGCCGGCCCAGTGGTTGGCGCTCCCTGCAGCTGAGCCAACAAGTCAGCATTACTCACTCCGGCAGCCTCGCCGGTCAACGCCTCGTGGGCCAGCTTGCGTAAAGTCGCCAGCACCCTGTTCATCCGTTCGATCACACTCGGGGTGAGCGGCCCCTCACCCTTGCGCGCCGTGTTCAAGAGGGTTTCCAACCCATGGGCACCGGTTTCGATTTTGGCCAATCCCAACATGCGCGCCGCGCCCTTCAGGCTGTGGGAGGCACGGAATACCTCTTCCAGTAGGGGTTGGTCTGCAGGTGTTTTCTCCAGACGCAGGAGGCCGTCGTCGAGATGGGCCAGATGCTCCTCGCTTTCCGCCTTAAACAGCTGGTGCAGTTCCTTATCTTCAATCATTTTGATTCCGGATTCCCCCATTCATCTCAGGTAATCGCCTTGAGATTCTCCGCTGCCCCTTGGAGATTTTCTATCCCGATCTTGGTCTGGCTGATGCCGGCGGCAGTCTCTTTGGTACCGGCGGAGATGTCGTTGGTCGCCTTCACCACCTGGGTGAAGGCGGCGGATTGCTGCTGGGCGTTGAGCATCACCTGCTGGGCGTTTTCGCTGGCGCTGCTGGCCAGGCTGGTCAGGTTGGAGAACAGTGCAGCGACCTTCTCCACCAGTTGGGTCACCTCGGTCACGGTGCGGTTGCCCTCATCGGTCATCATGATGGAGGAGTTGGTCGCCTTCTGGATGTCCCTCACCAGCACGGCGGTCTGTTCCGCTGATTTCTTGCTCTGGTCGGCAAGCTTGCGTATTTCGCCGGCCACCACGGCGAAACCCTTGCCGTGCTCACCGGCGCGGGCCGCTTCCACCGCCGCGTTCAGGGCCAGCATATTGATCTGCCCGGCCAGGTCCTTGAGCAGGGTGGCAATACTGCCCACCTGATCGGACTGCTCGCCGAGGTGGAGGATCTGCTCGGCTATGGCGCTGATCTTGGTCTCGAGCTTGGCCATGGCCGTCACCGTCTGCTGGGTGGCGTCGCTGCCCTGGATGGTGGCTGCGCCGGACTCTTCCGCCTGAGCCGCTGCGTTGGTCGCCTGCTCAGCGGACTGGCGCGCCGATCGGGACAACTCCTCAATGGTGGCGGAGGTCTCATTGGCGGCCGTCGCCTGCTGGCTGGAGGTGCGCTCGTGCTGGCTGATGGTGGCGGAAATTTGGGTGGCAGAGGAGGAGATGGTGGATACGGATTCACTGATCCTGCCCATAACAGAACGGATTAGCCACCATCCCAGACCTATGGCCACCAGGATGCCGCTGATGATGCTGGTGATGGCGAGATTTCTGGTGCGGACATAGCTGGCATCAGTTTTATCCTTCTCGATTGCGGCAATGTCCACCTGGAGCTGCATCAGCGTTCTGACGCCTTTTTCTATCTTACTGTACAGCGGGTGAAGGGTGTTGACATTGTGGAGGCTCGCCTCAGCAAACTTTCTGGCCTTGAAGAGTGAGAGTGCTGACTCCACCTCCCTGTCAAAGGCGAGGGTGTGTTGGCTGATATGGGTTTTGACAAGTTCCTCCTCCTCAGGGGACAGATCTGTGGCCATGTACTGCTCCCAGATCTGTCCCATCTCCTGCCGGTTAGCCACGACGATGTCCGTATGCTTGGACAGGGGGTGATCCGCCTCGTGGACCGTGCTTGCGGCAAGCCCCGGGTCATGAAACTGGGCGAGGAGCATCTCCTCCATGTTATCCCGCCGCAGGCCGTTGTACTCCGCCAGTATCTCGATGGGCACGAGCCGGTCATTATAGATGGTCGTCAGGCTGGCATTGGACTTCTTGATCCCGTACATACCCAGCATCCCTATGATCATCAGGAGGATCGATAAAAATCCCACCAGCAGGTAGAGCTGCACGCCGAACTTCATATTCTTAAACATTTCAATCCCCCTTCAGGTATTCATGGTGTGGTTGCAGAAACAGGATGGGTCTCTCACCAGTTTGCCTACACGTTTTCATTGACAAGCCATTCGGGTCGCGCCAGCAGGGCGGTCAGATCCAGCACGGCCATCATCTTGTCAGCATAGGGCGCGGTGCCCTTGATCTCTGTTCCATGCTGTTCGCGCAGGGCCGGCGGCGGGGCCTGGAGATCTTTCTTCCGCAGGTAGATCACGTCATGCACATCGTCCACCGTCACCCCCACCATTTGTTCGCCGAACCGGGCGATCACCGCCTTGGTGTTACCTTCCGGGGAGGCTTGGGGCAGGTTGAGGGCCGTGCGCAGATCCAGCAGGGTGAGGAGGTTGCCGCGCAGGCTCATGGTGCCGAGGATATGGGGCGGGCAACAGGGAATGGGGCTGGGTTGAACGATGGTGCAGAATTCCTGTACCATTTCGAGCTCAATGCCGAAATATTCGTTGTCCAGCTCCACCACCGCCAGCCCCAACTGGGCGCCGTCCTCCCCAACAGTGGCCTCCATCAACGCCCTGGCGCGGGCGCGGTATATGGCATGTTCTTCCGGTGTGGCCTGGGGGCAGAAGTGGTGGTCGGGCTTCTCCGCAACACTTTGCGCCATATCCTGGGGAAGTTGGGACAGCTGGGTCATATCCAGCAGGGTGATGAGGTCATCATTCACCCGTGCCTCTCCCGCCACCAGAGGGTCCGGGTTGGGGGCGAGAGTAAACTGGGGCGGCGGCTGCATCGCATCACTGGCAAGCTCGATCACCTCCCGCACTTCGCTGACGATGACCCCCATGAGCTGCTGGTCCATTTCCAGCACCACGACCTGATTGTCTGGGGTGTAGGGTTGAGGTGCATGGCCAAAGCGCAGATGGAGATCGACGACCGGCACGATTCGGCCCCGCAGGCTGAAGATCCCGACGATCCAGGGCGGCGCTTCCTCCATGGGCGTCAGCTCGGGCAGCCAGACCGTTTCGCGCACCCGCTTTATGTCCAGACCAAAGCGCACGCCATCAAGATCAAAAATTACCAGGGGTCGGGAACCCATATTGTCACTCTCCTTCAGCATTACATAGGCCATACTTCCTATCATTTTTATTGTAGGTCCTGGGGGGGCGGAAAGTCAATATCATTTGACCGGGGCGGGGTGTCTTGCAAACAAGGGGGCGTGGGGCTGCTCATTGGGCCAGCCATTGCGCCATCTCTGCGGCGGTGATGTCATAGGGTTCGATCATCGTGTCGTCGGGGAGGGTGCGGACGATGTTCAGCGCCGCCCGCCGCAGGGTCCGGGCCCGCACCAGGTTTTCAGCGCGCTCGCATAAGGCCGCCTGTTCCAGATAGGCGGCCACGTGATGGGGATCGAGGTAGATACTCTTATCCAGCAACGTTGCAGCGTGCTTGAAGTTGCCTCTGAGCTGGGCCAGCTGGGCCAGGAGGAAATACACCTTTGCCGAGAGCGGGGTGACGGCCAGTGCCTGGTTACAGGAGTGCTCGGCCAGATCATATTCGCCCCGGTCGGCAAATTCCCGGGCCGTTGCCAGCAGGTCTTCCCGTGGCACGGCCGGGACCACCACGCACGGCACCGGTGGTGGTTGGCCAGGGACCCGCGGCTCCACAGGAGGGGGGTGTGGAATAGGACGAACCCGAGGGGGGGAAGCAGGATGCGACGGAGTCGAAGGGTGGGACGTCGCCCCTGCGGCCAGGCGCTGATAGACCACGCCCTCAGTGAGCAATCTGGAGTGGAGATTTCGCACACCATGGCCGATGAGCTCGGCGTGACCGGTCATGAGATAGCCGCCCCTGCTCAGGGCACCAGCCAGCTTAGCGGCGACTCCAGTGACAACGTCGGCTGCAAAGTAGATGAACACGTTGCGGCAGAGGATCAGGTCCATCTCCTGCATGTCTCCGCCGGGGATCGGGTCGCGGATCAGGTCGCAGGCACGGAAGGTCACCATGGCACGGATGCGCTCCTCCAGCTGCCACTGATTCCCCTGCGGCCTGAAATACCGTTGTTGTAATGTCGGCCCGGCCATGCGGAAGGACCATTGTCTATAAGAGCCGCGCCGCGCCTGGGCCAGGGCCGCCGAGTTGATGTCGCTGCCAAGGATGAGGATGTCCCACCCCTCGCGCTGCGGCAACAGCATGTCCACCAGGATGGCGAGGGAGTAGGGTTCCTCACCTGTGGAACAACCGGCGCTCCATAACCGCAGGGTTTTGGCATGGCGGCGCCGCTTGATCAGCTCCGGCAGAAGGCGCAGGCGCAGCTCGTCAAACTGGCCGTGATCGCGGAAGAAATAGGTCTCGCCACTGGTGTGCTGGGGAGTGTCATGCATGGGGGAGGCCTCCTGGTTCTTCGTCGTGCGGAAGGAATCGCGGACCGATGCTCCCACGTGATGGACACATGAGAGGTTTTTGAGCCAATGTTGTACCTGCGAAACCTTTGACAATGACCTGACTGCAGGCCATTCTTCATATTCAGGAATTGTTTCAGGTAAGGCTAGTCTACCATAATTGTCCACACCCTTTACAGAAAGATTATGGACCATAAACGATCTGCTGAGTGCGGCCCACGGCAAAGGTCGGGATGAGGAGAGAACCGCCGTTTGTGACGGTTTCATTGCCGATACCCTATTTTTCCTTTTCAATAATCCCTGCGGTCATCACAAAACGCATGGCCTGATCCATCGGCATATCCAAGGGCATGAGATCCTCTCTTCACAGAAGCTGCATAATTCAAGCTTTGTTGATCCGTTTCCAACGCAAACGGTATACAAGCAACTTCCAGAACTTATTGAGTATTATCTGACCCGCTGGGAGCAGCTCAACCTGATTTCACCCTTTTACAATAAGGAGTTCTTTGATCCCCAGCACCTGGCTGAAGAGTTTCTTCGCAATCCGGAAAATCTCCTGGCTGATATCCACAACCAGAAAATAGAACCATTTCAAAGCGTTGACGATCTGGCGTAGCAATGTAACTCACTGCCCAGAGTATGGATATGTGGGTCTGGCCTTTACTTGCCTTTTTCTCCGCATCCTCGAAATAACTTTAACAAAAAAATTTTACAGGCGAAGATAACAAATAGCTTGTGTTAACGCCTTGTTTAGTATTTAATCATTAGGTTAAATACTTGGTGTGGTTGTTTGACGGTTATTTAAACATGCAAGGAGGAAATGTCTATGTCACTTATCGTGGCCAAGGAACTAGAAAAGACCTATGTCGCCGGAGAAATAACGGTGCAGGCCATCAGGGGCGTTGATTTCGCCATTGAGCCCGCCTCCCTTGTCTCCTTTATCGGCCCTTCCGGCAGCGGCAAGTCAACCCTGCTTAATATGATCGGCTGCCTTGATCCGCCGAGCCGGGGCACCCTGCATGTGGCGGGCCAGGAGATCACGGGTCTCAGCCGCAAGGAGGCCGCCCGTTTCCGGGGCGAGCATATCGGTTTTGTCTTCCAGGATTTTAATCTGATCCCGGTGCTCACCGTCTTTGAAAATGTTGAATACCCCCTGCAAATGGTCCAGAACTGGCCCAAGGACAAGCGGCGGATCCGGGTTATGGAGATGCTTGAGGCCGTGGGCATGACTGATCAGGCTCAAAAATACCCCAGCCAGATCTCCGGCGGTCAGAAGCAGCGTGTTGCCGTGGCCCGGGCCCTGGTCACCAATGCCAAACTGGTGTTGGCCGATGAGCCCACCGCCAATCTGGATCGGCATACAGCGAGCAAGATCATCGACCTGATGAAAAAGATGCGGGACGAGTTTTCCACCACCTTTGTCTTTTCCACCCATGATCCGCGTATTGTCGATAATGTCGAGATCACCTTTGCCCTGGAAGATGGTCAATTAATCAGAAACGAGAAAGCGGCAGGAGGTGGTCATGCTTAATATATTCAAACTAGCCTTTCGAAATCTCCTCCGTTATAAGCGCCGGACCCTGCTGACCTCAATGCTCATCACCCTGGGCGTCGTAGCGGTGCTTCTTTTTCTCGCGGTGTCCGGTTCCTTTAAGGCCATGATGATTGGTCAGATCACCGATTCCATGCTCGGTCATATCCAGGTTCACAAGAAGGGGTATCTGGCCTCGGTGGATAGCCTGCCCCTCAACCGTAATCTCACCGAAAACCAGATCAACAAGGTCAAGCAGGTGCTGGAGGGCAATGAAGCGGTGGAGTCGTATTCCATGCGGATCAAGCTCGGAGCCATGTTCAGTAATTTCACCGAGACCACCAATATCAGGTTGAACGCCGTCACCCCGGGGGCAGAGATGGCCACCGCGCCATTGCTCACCGATCGCTTTCTTGAAGGTGACAAGGACGGTCTGATCAAGCCGGGTGAAATTCTCATTCCCGAACTCATTGCCAAGGGCATGAAGGTCAAGGTGGGTGATTCCATAGTGCTGGTGGCCAATAATAAGGACGGTTCGGTGAACGGTCAGACCTTTATGGTTCGTGGCATTCTCGAAGGAATTTCCGGGCCCGGCGGTCGCGATGGCATGGTTCATATTGATGATGCCAAGTCATTGCTGCGCATCGAGGGGGCGGAAATCAGCGAGATCGCCATCCGTCTCAAGGATATCGATGACCTGCAAGGGGTCTATGCCAGTATCAAGCAGGAGCTGGGATCGATCAAAAACAAGATGGATCAGCCGGTGTTTGAGGTCCACACCTGGGAGAAGATTTCACCCTTCTTTAATATCGCCAAGATGATCGACTTGATGACCCTCTTTATCAAGATCATGCTGGTGGCCATTGTCCTGGTCAGTATCATGAACGTGATGATCATGGCGGTCTTTGAGCGTATCAATGAAATCGGCACCATTGCCGCCATTGGCACCTCACCGGGTAAGATCATGGGTCTCTTTGTGATGGAGGGCTTTCTGATGGGAATCCTCGGCACCACCATTGGTACAGTGATCAGCCTGGTCAGCATCTATGCCATGAATGTCTCCCAGATCAGCTTTGATTTCGGGCGCCAGTCCGGCCTGCTGCTCTCCCCCACCATTAACAGTGGTGATGTGGTCAGCATTGTCCTGATTGTCATCGGCATCGCCGTTCTTGCCAGCCTGCAGCCCGCCTGGAAGGCGGCCCGGATGGATCCCATTACCGCCTTGCGTCATGTTTAGGAGATTTAATATGCAAAGAAGAGCAGTTTTTCTGTTGGTTTTTCTGGTCATCACGTTTCTGGCCAGTACCCCTGTTTGGGCCGCGGATCTCGATGGTACGGCAATCCTCCGCCAGGTTGATACAAACCTGCAGCCCGAATCTTACGAAATGTATCGCAAGCTCATCAATGTTGAGCCGGACGGCACCAAGAAGGAGTTTGTGCTCTACTCGGTGAAAAAGGGCTCGGACAAGATGGTGGCCCTCTTCCTGTCGCCGGCCAGTGAAAAGGGGCGCTCCACCCTGCGCCTGGGCGAGAATATGTGGCTTTACATCCCCAATGTCGGCAAGCCCATCCGCATCACCAGTCTGCAGTCGGTGGTGGGTGGTGTCTTTAATAACTCCGACATTCTCCGCCTTGACTATAGTGCCGAGTATGATGCCCTCAGTGTGGTTGAGGAGGGTGATAGCTATCTTTTGGAGCTCAAGGCCAAGACCAACGCCATCGCCTATGACCGCCTGAAGATGTGGGTGGATAAGAAGGGTGTGGTGCCCACCACCATCGAGTGCTATGCAGCCAGCGGTATGCTCATTAAGACCTTGTACTATAAGGAGAACAAGGATTTCGGCGACGGCCTGGTGCGCCCCTCGGTGCTTGAGACCGACAGCCCCCTTTACAAGGGCTATAAGTCGGTGATGATCTATGCCAAGATTACGAAAAAGGAACTGGCCGACGAGGTCTTTTCGCTCAACTATTTGGCCCGGGTCGAAGAGCTCCGCTAAAAAAAACTATAGGCTCAGAGCTTTGTGACATAGGGGACGGCAAATCGTTCTCTCCGACAGGCTCAGATTCCGGATCCTGAGCTTGTCGAAGGGTGATTATGGCCTTGCTCTCTTACTCATTAAGGTCTTGATGGAAGAAGGTTTACGAATACGCACGTACGTTTAAATAGGATTGCAAAGGCAATAAAATAATGACAGATGTAAAGACAAACTCTTTTTTTGAGAAGCTTATTGAGAAGTTTAACATGCTCTGGTTCATCATGGCCTTGGGTTTTGGTGGCACCTCGGTGGCGGGCTTTGCCTTTCTCAACAACACCCTGCCCCGCAACCCGCCCATGAAGGGCATGCTCTATCTGGATAAGATTAATGAATATGCCGACACCGCCGGCGGCATGTACCCGGGTCTGGCTGGCTATATGAATATCCACATGGTGGTCTTTGGCCTCATACATATTGCCGCCCTCTTTGCTGTCACGGTTCTCTACATTACCTGGCGTCGTCGCCATCCTGAAAAATTTCAGGAGCTGCTGGCTGACACCTATCGTAACTCGGTGCTCATTACTCCGGTTCTTGCCTATGGTATGGCCTTTAACGTCTTTTTGGTCCTGGGTTACGTCTTCAGCGATTGGATGCGGATTAATGTCCAGCTCCTGATGCCCTATGCCTCAGGGGTCTACGGCCTGCTCTGGCTGTGGACCATGGCCACGGCCATCCGCCTCCAGGCCATTGCCCTGGAAAAAGGCTTTAATGTCGAAAAGATGCATTTTGGCTGGTTGCTTATCCCCTTTGCCCTGGCCATGACCACGGTGACCGGTACAGGTATCGCCTATCTGGCCCATGGCGCTCTGGCCGACAGCGTCTTTTTTCTGTCCATCATCTCTTTTACCATGGCCCTCTTTCTGTTGATGGTGAAGCTGTTCAGCCTCTTTAAATCCCATTACGCCACGGGGATGCCCGACAAGATTGAGTTTTTGCCCTCCTTTTTTGTGGTGGTGCCCATTATCACCCTGCTCACCATCACCCTGCTCCGTTACGGCTATTATTTTCAGCATAAATTCCATGTCCAGCTGCCGGAGGCCACCTTTGCCCTGGTGGTAACCGTCGGCTTTGGCTTGATGACCTGGTATATGGCCTTGGGACTCTTCATGCTCCGTGATTATTTCAGGAAGTATCTGTTCAGTATCGAATATTTTGACGAGTCACAATGGGGACTTATCTGTCCCATGGTGGCCTATGGTGTGCTCTGCACCTTTGTCTATAAGCATGCCCTGGCCTATCCCCTGGCCCAAGGTGTCACCTTGTTTTTCATGGTCCTTGATGTGGTGATTCTTCTCTCCATGCTGACCCGGCAATGTCTCAAGATAAAAGGCACATGTTGCAGCGGCGAATAATATTCAGCCTTGTGATCGCGGTGGTCTTTACCGTGAGTTCTCCAGCTGGGGCCGAAGAGTTCAGCTTTGATCTTGACGAGTTTGAGAAGAAGAGCTTGGAGTGGGGGGGCTACGCGGAGCTCAAATGGGATCATACCGACATTAACCAGAACAGCTCCTTTAGCCTGCTCGACTCCTATCTTGATCCCCGCTCCAGCCTGGATCGTTTCAGCACGACCCTGCAACTTGACGGGAATTACAATAAGGGTGTTGTTACCTTTAATTGGACGGCCCAGGCTTACGCCCAACAGGATCAAGAGCGATGGGCAGATAATGCCGATATCTTTGAGGCCTACGCCAGCATCAAGCCCACGCCTCAGGCTACCCTTGATATGGGCAAGAAGGTTTTTAAATGGGGTAAGGGCTATGCCTGGAATCCGGTGGGCTTTATTGATCGGCCCAAGGATCCCAATAACCCGGAGGAGGCCATGGAGGGTTATATCGGCGTTGGTCTTGATCTGATCAAGAGCCTTTCCGGCCCCCTGCAGACCGTGGCCCTGACCTCGGTGGCCCTGCCGGTCTGGCGCGACGTTAACGAGGATTTTGGCCAGCACGATAATGTCAACTTTGCTGCCAAACTATATCTGCTCTACCGCGATGTGGATATCGATCTTCTCTGGTACACCGGCGACAGCCGTTCCAGCCGCTATGGCCTTGATTTTTCCACCAATCTTGCCGCCAATTTCGAGATCCACGCTGAGGTGGCCCATATCCCAAAGCAGTCCCAGAGGTTTTTGACTGCGGACGGCAGTATTGAGACCCGTGAGTTTGCCGACACCAGCTACCTTCTCGGTCTGCGCTATCTCACCGAAAGCGATATCACCACCATTATTGAGTATTATCATAACGATGACGGCTATAGCGAGGATGAGCAGGACCGTTTTTTTCAGCTAGTGGCTGATGCTGACAGCCTCTATCAGGCCAGCGGCGATGATGCCCTCTATCTGAAGGCGGCTGAAGTGAGCCAGGGTGCTTACAGTCAGTCCCAGGCGGGTCGTAACTATCTCTACGCTCGGGTGACCAAGAAGGAGCCCTTTGAACTCCTCTACTTCAGCCCCGGCCTCACCGCCATTGTCAACCTTGATGACCATAGCTATTCCCTGAGTCCGGAAGCGGTCTATACCGGCTTTACCAACTGGGAGATGCGTCTGCGTTTGTCCCTCCTTGAGGGGGCAAGTTTCAGCGAATATGGCGAAAAACAGAACGAGAATAAGCTGGAGCTTAGGCTCCGGTATTTTTTTTAGGACACCCCGGGGGGGGGGGGGGGTGGTGAACCTCCCCCAGTTTAACGGACACTTTTAATCAGAGGAAAAAGCCTCTGAGAGGAGTGTTTCAATGAAAAGTAATCGTAAGCCCTATAAAACCTACCCAAAAGAGTTTAAGTTAAAAGCCATACGCCTGATGAATGAATCAGACCGACCTGCAAGTGAAATTGCCAGGCAATTGGGTATCAGACGCAACCAGCTCTATAAATGGAAAGAACAGATGGCTAAAAAAGGTGATGTGCCCTCATCTAAACTAGGCAGACCGAGGAAAGAAGACCAGTCAGACCAAGGCAGCACCTATGCCTCAGGGAGCTATCAGCGACAATTGAGCTATAATAATCTTTGTTGCAGCATGAGTCGTAAAGGTGAATGCCTGGACAATGCAGTTGCTGAGAGTTTTTTCGGGACTTTGAAAAACGAGCTT
>JAQIBE010000170.1 GCA_027859235.1 Desulfobulbaceae bacterium | reverse complement strand
GTGCAGGGTTTGACTGTTGAAGATTAATATCCACCTTGTCTGGAATCGTTTCTCCATGTCCGTTTACACCAATTGTCAGCAATGCTCCTGTTATAAGGCTAATGGTTGTACGGTTCATGACTTCTCCTCCTGGTTAAATGAAAAACTGGTCCTTTCGGTATGCCCTGGATTCAAGTGATAAGTGCATAACCCATTAATTTTCTGACATTCACGCCGGTAAGTTTTTCAAATACTTCATAGGGCGTTTTGAACTTGAGACATTTTCTAGGTCGGCTGTTAAGTTTGTCAATCGCTACTACAACTTGAATCATGGAGATATCGACTAGTTCCATGCCCTTTGGGAAATACTGCCGTAACAAGCCATTGGCATTCTCATTTTGTCCTCGCTCCCAAGAATGATATGGCTTAGCAAAATAGGTTTTACAGTCAAGCTCTGAGGCAATATTTTCATGTAACGTAAATTCTTTACCATTGTCGAATGTCACTGTCTTAACGAATTTTTTAATGGGTGAAAAAAGTGAAATCATTGCATCTTTAACGTATTTCGCTTTTTTGCCTGGTAATGGTGCCGCAAGACGCAATTTTGACTTTCTGTCATCAAGGGTGACAATAGCCCCTTTGTGGTTTTTGCCAATGATAGTGTCTGCTTCCCAGTCTCCAATGCGTTCACGGTTATTGGCTTCAGTTGGCCTTTGGTCAATATCTATACGATTCGGGATGCCAGAACGATTATGAGCTGAGCCATAACGCTTCCGGTATATTTTACCCTGGTGGCGTAAATGTTTATAGAGCAACCCGCCGCCTGCTTTATCAGCAAGAATGTACTGATAGACAGTTTCATGGAGAATTGCGATTAATTGCTCATCCTGCAATCGACCTGCGATCTGTTCAGGGCTCCAATCATTTCGCAAGCAAACATTGATTAAATATTTAATTTCATCAGAGAGCTTAACGGCTTTATGTTTGGCAGCATGGCGCTTCTCGGCTAGACAATTAGCCTGTTTATGTCGATAGCCCCTTTGCCCTGTGTTGCGCGTTATTTCACGGGAAATAGTGCTGTGACTGCGCTTCATTGCTTTTGCTATTTGATTGATTGAAACTTTCATTTTTAGCTCAATCTCGATATAGTATCTCTCTGCAAGACTTAGGTGTTTATAGCTCATTAGTGACCTCTGGAAATAGTTTGGTAGCTGTTTCCAAAATACACCTAAGTCTTGTTTCTCTCAAAGATGTTTTAGTGCCAGCCACCTACAGAGGTTATGCACTTATTATACGAATTCAGGTTTGATGAATGTTTCAATATCAGGAAGATAAAAGGCATCTTCCTCACAAGCAAAACTAATGGATGTCCCCCAGGTGCCAGCTCGACCTGTTCTGCCTATACGATGGACATAATCTTCAGGGTCGTAAGGCAGGTTGTAATTGACCACATGACTTACACCATCAACATGAATTCCCCGTCCAGCGACATCCGTTGCAATGAGGACACGAATTTTACCCGCTTTAAAATTATTCAAGGTGGTCATCCGTTTCTTCTGGTCAACATCACCAGAGAGCATGTCACATTCAATGTTATGGGCCTTCATGAGTTCGGTCAGTTTCCGTGTTTCTGCCTTTCTGTTGCAAAAAACAATAAGTTTATGCAGGTCTTTGCTCTGAATGAGGTTGTAGAGGAGGGGGTATTTCTCCTCAGTCGTTACCAGGTAGACAATTTGCTCAACGGTATCAACGGTTATTTTTTTTGACTCTATTTCGACAACGGCAGGTTTATCTGTCCACTGTTCAGCCAGCATGTTCACTTCTGGTGTCATGGTTGCACTGAAAAATAATGTCTGGCGCTTTGTATTCCCTGGAAGGGCATAGACAATTTGCCGGACATCGGGGATGAATCCCATGTCAAGCATACGGTCAGCTTCATCAATAACAAAGATCTCAACCTGACCCAGCATAATATGCTGTTTGCGTTTAAAATCAAGAAGACGGCCTGGGGTGGCCACGACAATATCAAGATAATTGCCGCATACCTGGGCCTCCTGTTTCTGATAATCCATGCCGCCATATACAGGGACAATGGTGATGTCGGTGTATTTTGCCAGCGCTTCAGCATCCTCAGCAATCTGAATAACCAGCTCCCGGGTTGGGGCAATGATCAGACAGCGTGGTGTGCCCTTTTTTCTATTCTCAAGGGGCTTGGCCAGGAGGTTGGCCATAATCTGCAGGAGAAATGCCGCTGATTTACCTGTACCTGTTTGGGCCTTTCCTGTGGCATCTCTTCCTTGCAGGGTTTGCTCCAGTATTTCCCCCTGGATGGGGGTGCAATACTGGAAGGAAAGCTCGTGGATCCCGTGCATGATGGTGTCAGGGAGGTTAAAGTCATGGAAGCGGACACGTCCTTTTTGGGGTTCGATGATGAAATGTTCAGATGTCTGCCAATTACCGTTATCTTTACGGTCTTTTAACAGGTTCTGGACCTTGACGGGTTGTTGTTGGGCTGTTTTTTTAGGTCGTGAAGGTTTGGCAGGTCTATCGGGTCTCTCCTGTCTTGCAGGTTTCGCAGGTCTAGCGGATCTCTCCTGTTTTGCCGGTGTTGGAGTTGAAACACTAAGTTTTACAACTGGTAAACCAAAAACAGATCCATTTTCAGTGGTTTTTTTACCATTCTTGTCGGGAACAGAAGGTCGGCGAACATTTTTACTTCTCATAAGTGTATAATATTAAAAAAAGATGAACTTAAAACCATATCTATATTGTTCTAAGGTGTAAGAGCAAATGTCTCGGAATTAATTAAAAAGACCGATCTACCACTTCTCATTACAAAAAAATAAATTCATAATCGTGAACCGTTTTCACGAGAAGAAGTTTAAAATAATTACGCAGGTCACTCGGCTATCTGACCTGGGGGGCGATTCGTAGATTTCCTTTACCGGCCCACCATACTGATTCGTGAAGTTGATGTCAAAAAATATCAGATATTATCTCAATTGCCCTTAAGGGAAGTTGTCTGGGGCAACTGGTTGAAATTCGGTGATTTTCTGTTGCTGGGGGTGTGTGCGACTGGCAGAAAACCTTTCTTCACGACCCTTACCGCGTTCTGGATTATAATACTTCGGTAAGCAGTGAGAGAACGTATTAACTCTTCAAGTTATAACATAACATTACGTAAAAGAATATGATTACCACCGAACTTCAGCCTAACTTAGAGAGTGCCAAACAATATTCTGTTCTTCCAACCAGTTACCAGTTACCAGTTTACGGTTTACAGTTCGTGGATGTTGACGTTATCGGATTCATTTTACCTTGAACGGTAAACTGGCAACCGTAAACTGTAAACTTCACGCTGAAACTCTGTCAAACCAATAATGCTCATATTATTGGCTGAAGTTGGGTGGTAATCATGTAAAAGAAAGAGATATTTAATTATATATTACTATTTACATCTTTTTCATGTTGCGCAGATGATCTTCAAGATGTTGCCATGATATGACATCCCGTTGGAGTAAATACTGATTATGGCATTTGAATAACATTGTAACTTCCCTCAGAGAGTTTTTGGAAAAATGAAATCGCGGCCATTTATCGATGGTAATTTGCCGGGCCTTTTCAAGGAGTTTGAGGCTGCCCATGGAAAGTGCAATAATATGGTTTTCCTCCAGATTTCCTTTGAGACAGTTTGTGCAGGCAATACCGTTATTTTCGGCAACAAAAGAAAAGTCGACCCCCGGCTGCAATTCTTTGTTGCAGAGGGTGCATGATGAGAGATGGAGATGAAAGCCAAGGATGGTCAGCAGGTGAAGCTGGAAAAGAAGAAGTGAGGATAGGGGGTTATCATTGGCAATCTGAGTGATAGCCCAGGTTGCAAGATTGTATAAATTGTCATCTTGATCGTTGTTTGTTGCCCAGTTGATTAACAATTCACTGACGAGGTTGGCGCAGAGAAAACGTTCATAATCTTTACGAAGAGCAGGGTAGGGGGCCAGCAATTCCGCTTCATCAATCCGAACCATGGTGGAATATTTGTTGTCAGCAAAGCGAATGTTTAATCGTGTGAAGAGTTCAAGTTTTCCAACAAAGCGAATTTTAGAACGTTTAGCGCCTTTAGCAATAGCTGTGAGTTTACCGAACTGGGCCGTAAGAAAAACAATTATTTTGTCAGACTCGCCATGGTCAAATACCTTTAAAACAATGGCTTCACTTTCATGAACAGCCATGTCAGTTAAAGTTTGTGAAGGTCTGCTGGCAGTGTAATAGCAAGGGGCGTGTTTTGGGATGCAGGCAGGGAAACAAGCTTGCCATTGAGTGTAATACGGATGTTTTCAGATTTTTCTACTAGCATTGAAATTGTTTTATCCGCCTGCCAACTACTTTCATCACCGGTGGTGAAAATGTATTTAGCGGGACGTTCTTCATCTTGGCTGATGGATATTCGCGTCCGTGCCAAAAAAGCAATATGGAGATCGAGGGGCAGACTTTCAGCGAGTTCTCCGGGTAATTCATCGTTGCTGAATTGCTCTTTTATACGGGGCTCAGGCTGTACCTGAGCAAGCTGTTTAACTGGCGGGGCATCAACTTGTTCAGTCGTTACTGCATGACCAGACTGGCGGGTGGAATCATGGGTCACAGGTGCTACAGGGGCTTTCTTTTGGACAAGAAGGATAGAGGCAAGATCTGCCAAAATAATATCTTCGCTATCTTCTTCCTGTGCTATTTTTCCTGCTGATTTGGGGGAAATGAGAGTTTGAGCTGTAGTTTTTGAATCAAGGTGGCGCCCCGATATTGAGATACGTTCCTGGTTCGTAATGATTGCAGGGGGGAGTGTTTGCATTTCCCTGACATTATTTAAAGAGAACTCCTGGGAATTGGGGTCATTCGCATTGAAAAAAAAGTAGGCAAGTCCGAGGAGAAGTATAATTGCAATAATGATAACGTAGAATTTTAAGGAGAGGTAAAAGGGAGAAAGTTGCGCCATGGATTCTTCCTGAAGCATTGTTGGGGAAGAATTATCTGCATCGGGGAGCCATTCCTCGTGGAAACGATCCAAAACATCATTTTGGTTTAAGCCAAGATGTTGGCCATAAATTTTGACAAAACCTTTAGTGAAAATGGTTACAGGGAGTTGTTTTTTATTCCCCTCTTCCAAGGCCTTAAGGGTTTCTGCTGGAATTTTTGTTGCCTGAGCAATCTCTTTGATGGAAAGTTGCTTCTTTTGCCGTTCACGCTGCAGGTATTGTCCTAGAGAAAGAGCAGGTTCTTGATCCTTGGGGTTGTGTTTCGTTTCTATTTCTTCGGCCATGGGTTCCTAATACTTCTTAAGGGGTTCAGTTCTCTTGAAACGGTTGAAACTAGTTTTTTCCTTGAAGAATCTCAGCAATTGGTACATAACTTGAAGCAATAATGGCGGTTAACTCGATTTTTAAAGTTGTTCTTTTATGTAAGAATGTTCTCTAAGTTGAATAACCCATTGGTCAAATTTTTCTTTTAATTCTTTTTCCCGCAAGAGGGCAATGATATCATCGCGAACTAACTCGAGTGGTGCCTGAGTAATCGTATTTCCTGATTTGGACGATAAAATTTTTAAAAATTGATATCCTGATCTTGTTTCAATAATGTTACTGATTTCACCAGGATGCAGTCCGGCAATTCCCTCAATCATTTCGCGTGACAGTTCCTTTTCCTTGAAAACACCGATATCACCACCGTCACTGGCGGAAGGTAACTCTGAATAGTTTTTGGCAATATCTTGGAAATTCTCACCAGCCATGACCATGCCGCGCAGCTGTTTAACCCTGCGCTGAGCATCTGGTTTAGAATTTAAATCTTCACCACTTCCGGCAAGGCAGCCAATTTGGAGTATATGTAAGCCGTCTTCGCTGGACTCCTGTCCATACTCTTGCAAATAATACAATTCAATTTGGGTATTACTGATAACAATTTTTGAATTTATCTCGCGATTTAAAAGACGTTGCCTTGTGATCTGACTTTTCAAATTACGTTTATACATCTCTGGGGTCAAACCTGCTTGCCTCAGTTTTTCAACAAAATCCTTTTCTTCAACATTATTCTGCTCAAGAATTTGAAAATACTGCATTTCTGCTTCTTCGTTTGATACCTGGATGCCGCGTTTTTCAGCCCGTTGTTCAATGAGCAACCGATCAATCATACTTGTTAAAATTTGTTGACGGAGTTGGGCCATTGCTTCAGCCCGCTGCTCTATGGGAACCTGTTCACGGATCTTTTCCATGTGAAGTTCCCCTTCATTGTTGAGCTCTGAAAGGGTGATGAGGTCTTCGTTGACAACAGCAACAACACGGTCAATAATTTCAGCTGACACAATAGTTGGTGCTAAAAGGAATAAACAAAAGAAGAGTTGGAATAGTTTAGTCATAATGTGAACTTTAGGGCGGAACAAATACTCAATTAGTTAGTTATAATATATGGTTACATTTATCTATAGCATTGAGTTACAGCTGTAGCAATACATTTCTAGCGCCTTTAAATATGGCGTTAGCATCCTTAGTTGAAGTGGTGACAATCACCCTGTTATCCGGGGTGATACGTATTGTCCCTTTCGAACCTTTAACGAGGATGAGTATCTGCTCTGGAGTTACCTCTGTATCATCCATAAAGTTAAAGGCCAGAGAGCCTGGTCCCTGATCAAGTCTACTGATATGAAAGGGGCGCATCATGATCTTCAACTCGATGATCTGCAGGAGATTTTCAACCTCATCAGGAATATTCCCGTAACGGTCACGAAGCTCTTCCCGTTGCTCTTCTACACCTGCCAATTCTGTAATTGCTGATATCCTTCGATAGGCGATATACCGTTGATCTGGACTGAATATGTATGACGCGGGGATATAGGCTGAGAGTTGTAAATTTATTTCAGGATCGTAATCAAGAGGTGGTGCAGCTCTGCCATCTTCTCCATGTCGTTTAAGATCCTCAACCGTACGCTGAAGCAGGTCGAGGTATAGATCATAGCCGACTGCGGCAATATTACCGCTTTGCGATTCACCTAAGATATTTCCTCCGCCCCGAATCTGCAGATCGCTCATGGCAAGCTTAAAACCGCCGCCCAGTTCATTGTAGTCCATGAGGGCCCGCAATCGTTGTTTGGCGTCTTTTGATAAACCGTCAAGGGTTGGTACGAGGAGATAGGCATAGGCCTGTTTTGCGGAACGTCCAACCCGGCCCCGGAGTTGATAAATTCCGGCAAGGCCTAAGCGGTCAGCCCGGGTAATGATAATCGTATTGGCGTTGGGGATATCTAGACCCGATTCAATGATGGTGGTGCAGACCAGGATGTCAACCTTGTGGTTGACAAAGGCCACCATTTTCTCTTCAAGTATTTTTACCGCCATCTGCCCGTGGCCCACCCCTATCCGCGCTTCAGGCACAAGTTTCTGGATACGTGAAGCGACCTCGTTAATTGTCCGCACTCGATTGTGAACGATAAAGACCTGCCCGCCCCGTTGCAGTTCCTTGGTGATAGCCTCCTTCATCACCAAATCATCCTCTTTTGCGACAAATGTCTTAATCGTCCGCCGATGACGTGGAGGTGTGTTAATCACAGATAAATCCCGAACCCCCAGGAGGGACATTTGTAAGGTTCTTGGAATTGGCGTGGCCGTGAGTGTCAGGACATCAATATTTTGTTTGAGTTTCTTTAATTTTTCCTTATGGGAAACACCGAAGCGATGTTCTTCATCAATGATCAAAAAACCGAGTTTTGCAAAGGTGACATCTTTAGACAAGAGGCGGTGTGTGCCTATGAGGATATCAACCTTACCTTTGCTGGTATCGGTGATGATATCCCGTTGTTCCTTGGGCGTACGGAAGCGGTTCAATGACTCAACCCGGACAGGGAAACCTGCAAACCGCTCACGGAAGGAATCAGCATGCTGCTCGGCAAGGACTGTGGTTGGCACCAGAATAGCCACCTGAAATCCATCCTCCACCACCTTAAATGCGGCCCGGATCGCCACCTCAGTCTTGCCATAGCCGACATCACCGCAAACGAGGCGGTCCATGGTGCGTTCTGATGTGAGGTCATCCAGGCAGTCATTGATGGCATTCATCTGCCCTGCGGTTTCATCATAGGGAAAGGATTCTTCAAGTTCATGGAATAGTTCGCCCGGCGGCGTAAATTGATGGCCCACCGCAATTTTTCGTTTGGCATACAGTTTGAGCAGATACTGCGCAACCTTCCATACGGCCTCCTGAACCTTGGATTTCGTCTTGGCCCATGATTTCCCGCCGAGGGTATCAACCGTGGGCTTTTTGTCGGATAACCCCTTGTACTTGCTCACCGTATTCAGTCGGTCTATTGGAACATAGAGTTTATCGTTATCTTTAAAATTAATCTGCAAAAAGTCGTTGCTGATGGCACCAAGCTTCATGTTAACGATGCCTTGGTAAATGCCAATACCGTGTGTCGTATGCACTACGAGTTCACCAATTTCAAGTTGCTCGAAACTGACTGAATCTCCAGCGTTTGGATGCTTTTGTGTTTGTTTGCGACCAATTCTCTTCTCGCCAAAGAGTTCACTCTCAGAAAACAGATGCACTTGTTCATCTTCAAGACTGAAACCAGAACTTAATGAACCTATGGTAAGTCCAATACTCTGGTGCTGTAATTGCTTAAATTCTAATGGTGACTCATGGATATCGGCCTGCATACCATGTTGAGTGAGCAGTTCGTAAAGCTGACGAAGATTTTTTTCTGACCTGCAGCTGATACAGACACGAGCACCTTGATCAAAGAGAGCCTGTAAGTGCCGGGTTAATGGGCCGAATAACCCCTCTTTTTTACGATGGAGATCAAGCTCCTGTTTGAATAAGACATGATTACCACACTTAATTCGAATTGGTTGGCTGTCTGGAGCACAGAAATCATGACATAGGAGCTGTCTGTTTTTACCCAGTTGAGTCTGTAATTCCTCCTCGCTCAAGAACAATTGCTCAGGGGGCAGAGCTGGTGTTGCGGTTTGTTGGGCCTGGGAGTAGTTTGCCTTTATACGTTCCCAGGTTAACTGAATCGTTTGATTCTGACTGAGGGTGTCAGATGATATAATGAGGCTGTCCTTATTTATGGCATGCAGAAATGTTTCCATCTCCGGGTAGAATAATGAGCCAAAGGATTCTATTCCTGGAAAACGAATACGTTCTGTTATGAACTCCTGTAATTTGCGTTGTTCAGTTTCATTCCACTGCAGATCTGCACCGATAGTCGCCAGGCTGCTGACGATTTTATCATGTTCATTGGCATCACTTGGATAGAGAATATCGGCAACAGGCAGGAGAACAGTTTCTGTAATCTCCTTGATTGAACGTTGACTGATGGGGTCGAAATAGCGGAGTGACTCCAGCGTCTCACCAAAAAAATCAAGACGCAATGGGGCCTCTATAATGGTACCATCATCAAGGGGGACAGCTGGAGGAAAGATGTCAATAATGCCGCCGCGAACGGTAAATTCACCACTGTTTTGCACCAGGGAAACCTGTTCATAGCCGCTGCCGATGAGTTTGCTGATCAGGTTGTCACGGTCCACCTCTTCGCCGACCTCAAGGAGCTCTGCAAGCAGGTCAAGCTGAGCAAGGGGGGGGATTCTGCGTAACAATGTCTCAACAGAAACAACAACAATATAAGAGTGGAGATTGCCCATCTGGAACAGGGTGGCAAGTCGTGTTGATATCGTCGCACCATCTGGACTGAGGGGTGTGTAGGGGGCAATATCATAGGCGGGAAAGGTGAAGACCGGTGCATCTGTAAAGAGGTGCAGATCCCTTTCCATGGAGGACAGGGCATCTTCAGACGGGGTGATAACAATTACAGGTCGTTTTGTCTGTCTATGCTGTCGAGCCGCGCATAACGCAATGGAACTGGCCCTAAGTCCCGTGGCATGAAGACAATCTGTTGCATGAGATGTTTTTAATGTGTTGAGGAGTTGTTTCATAAGGCTGTGTAAACGACAAACGCCATAACAGAGGTTCTGTTATGGCGAGTCTGAAAAAGAGGAGAAAATAAGAGGGGGGTTAGAATGTACCGCCCATGGAGAAGTCCCATACAGAGGCAGCTTCATCATTGATTGGGTCGAGGTTCCTGCCCCATTCGAGACGTAAGGGCCCCATTGGTGAGAGCCAGCGGAAACCAAATCCCGCGCCCATACTTACGTTATTCCATTTAAAATCTTCAAAACCTAGATCATCTGGCTGATCCAAGCCTCCCCAGACCGTACCGGCATCCCAGAAAACAACCCCGGAAAGACCAGCATCCTTGAAAAGCGGGAATAGCAGTTCAACATTCTGGTACGTCATCTTTGTACCACCATAACGATCGCCGCTGGGAGTATCAATAAGACTTATGTCGCCATTTTCAAAACCACGAACGGTATTCAGCCCGCCGAGATAAAAACGTTCAAATACAGGCAAAGCGTCCTCTTTATCTTCCTGGACAACGCCGCCGGCAACTTTATAGTGGAAGACCAGATCTTTCCATAGGGGGAAATACCAGCTGGTTGAACCCTCATATTTCGTGTATTCCGCGTCACCTCCCATAAAACTGCCCGCTTTTTTCATGGACATAAGGGTACGAGAACCAGAGGAGGGGTTAAAGGTCCGGTCACGGGTATCCTTTGCCACGCCCAAGGTGAAAAAATGAGTCAGTTCAATCTCTTGAGATTTCCGAATGACATCAGAGGTGATAATATTAAGATCACTGAGCTGTGAGTTATCCCGGCCTATACTGAAGAAGGAACTCCAACCCCACCAGATCGGATAGCCGAATCTTAAGGTACCACCGGTGGAAGATTTTGTATAATCATCATAATCATGCTCCCAGCTGTAGATATCAAAGCCGAAGAGAAGTTTTGAATCGTTAAGATGTGGTTCTGTGAATTTAAAGCTGTAGCGGGTGTTCGTGCCGCCAACATTGGCCTGGAGTGAAACATGCTGGCCGCGGCCAAGAAAGTTGTTCTGGCTGACCTCGGCCATAAACATCAGGTTGTCCACAGAAGAATAACCTGCGCCAATGGAGAACATACCCGTGGGTTTTTCTTTTACTTCAACAAGGACATTCATGGTGTTATCTTCATCAGTTGGCTCTGGTGTGATGGAGACATCTTCAAAGAAATCCAACCGCTTCAGGCGGGCCGTTGATTTTTTAATGGCTGTGGCATCATAAATGTCACTTTCGTCCAAGGCCATTTCCCGACGAATGATCTTGTCCCGGGTTCGATTATTACCTTTAACCGTAAT
>JAQIBE010000152.1 GCA_027859235.1 Desulfobulbaceae bacterium | reverse complement strand
CCTGTGGCATTCCTTGACATGGGCGGCGAAGTCCTCTCGGGTGACCTGGGGCAGCAGAAAGGAAGGTCTGCAGCCGCCGATGACATCATCGGCAAGCTTGCCGTACACATGGCTTACCGGGAATTTACTTAAGGCCTGGGGGAGTTTTGGATCCCAATTTGTTGATACACGTATTTCCATGTTCTTTCTTGTGTTATTGGTTTATCTGGTTGAAATCAGGAGGTAAAGCCGCCGTCAATGGTGATCTGTTTTCCCTGCAGGGAGGGTGCCTGACCCGATGCAATGAAGAGGGCCATGGCGGCTATTTCTTGCGGCTCAACCAGTTGCCCCGAGGGAATGACCGCCAGGATCTGCTGCCGGACCGCCTCAAGGGGGGCGCTCATAAGGGCTGCGATTTCATCAATGGAGCGATCGAGCATGGCGCCGGCAACCGGACCGGGATTCAAACTCACCGCGAGGACGCCCTTGGGGCCGTATTCCGCCGCAATGGAACGGGTCAGGCTGTCTATCCCGGCCTTGGACGCGCAGTACGCGGAGGCCAAGGGGATGGCCTTGGCAGACAGGGCGGATGAGATATTAATAATCGTCAGCGACTCGCTGTAGCACCGTAATGCTTCACGGCAGACGAGAAAGCAGCCCACGGTGTTTGTCTGCACCTCATTGAATTCACAGAGCTCAAGGCTGGCGAACGGTTTTAAATGGGTAAAGATTCCCGCACAGTTGATGATGATGTCCGGGCAGGGTGTCAGTGCTGCAAAACCCCGGCTCACCGCGTTTTCATCGGTCGTGTCAATGGACTGCACGTTCACATCAGGAAGTCCTGAGGGGCATTTATCCCAGATGGTAATGGTGGCCCCGGCTTCTTGGGCACTCGTGGCGATGGCCTGGCCGATGGTCCCGCTGCCGCCGGTGATGAGGATATGTTTGTCTTGGAGTGAAATTGTCATGTTCTTAATGGGTTATGAACCACGGATGGACACTGTTTCTTCATCCGTGGTTTTAATTAATTATTATTCCATCTCCATATCAACCCAGCGCACCAGCTCTGAAAAGCTTGACAGACCGTCATGTTTCCAGCGCATCGAGGGTTTATGCATGAGGCCCGGCCGGGTGATTCTCGAAACCCCGAACCGGCCGAGTTGCTCCGCTAATGCATACCGTGTTTGCTCATCTGTTTCAATGCCTACGTTTTGCAGGTAGGAACCAAAGGGGGCAAGGATGGGGAGAACCTCATGCAGTGATGCCACGGGACAGACCCGTAAAAACCGGGTGGGCAGGACGGAATGAAAACCCGGATCCGGATCCAGGATGAGGGTGGCGGACCCTCTTTCAAAGAGCAGATAATTCCGGTCTTGGGCCGCTTTGAACCGTGCACAATTGCGTTCCATTGCCAGTGATGCCCCGGTGTCGACACTCATAGCCGAAGGGGGGAGGATCGTTTCTAACTGGAGTAATTCATCTTCAAGCAGACCGCAGAATGCTGGAGCATCGATGCTCCCGCCCTGCTCAACATAGGCCATTTGCGGCGCTATACAGGCCCGTTGATCAAACACCGCAATATCCATAGCTACACGCTGAGCCAGTTCGCGGGCCTGGACTTCATCGGTAAGAGCTGCCTGGCCGATGAGAACCAGGCCTATTTTATGGCCGTGTTCGATGATCTTTTTATCCCGCGGAATGCGTGAGCGTAAGCTGTGGATGGTCTGTTCGGAGCCGTAGAGAATAATGGTGTCGCAGGGGGAAAACAACGCCTCTGCAAGTGCAGGATTGGAGCCCTGCCACTGACAGAGACCAATACATTGTCCAAGATCCGGTTCGATGCGCTCAACCGCCTGCACCCAGGCCGGGCCGAATAACGGCTCATTACTGGCGAGTTTGGCGATGAAGGGAGCTTTCACCATGAGGGAGCGCACCATGGGCAAGTAACTGAGGCCGGGGACATTGGCGGTGAGAATACCACCCACCATGGACGGGCCGAAACATCGGGTTCGATCACCGAGATGCTCATTATAGACAAAGCCATCCAGAACCTTGTGACTGCCGAGATCCCGGTCCATGGCGGCCAGAATGTCAGCGCGGCTGCTGTTTCCCTGTTCAATATCAATGGAGTGGCTGACCACCTGGTGTGAAAGCCCGGTAAGGGCTGAAATGGAGCGGCAGAGTTCGGACTTGATCGCACTCTCCTCCTGCCAGAACTCGGCGACTTGACCAAAGATATCAGCCAGATCATCGGTTGAGTATTGGAGCAGCCTCTCCCGTCCCCGTCCCAGGTGGTCCGCAACCTGTTTGATATCATCAGGGGTTAAAACGGGTAAGAGTATCTCGGTGTCACCGACAATGCGGCGGGTTGTTGCTCCGGTGTACCCGGGCAGGTGAAATCCTTTGAGCAGCGTCATCAGCGCACCTCCTCAAGGGAGAGGGAACAGCCCCGCGGGGCAGAACCGGAGGCACGGCCGATGAGTTCAAAACCATTCGGGTGTAACACGGCAAGGTCATCGGTGAGAATGACAAAGGGTCTGGCAATATTGGCAAGGTCATAGAGCACTGCCACCCCCTGTTCCTGTTCAGCTACATCCTGCATGGTCATGGGGTTGCAGACCCGGACCTTCGTCCAGTGGGGTGGTTGTTTCACCTGACCCGCCTTGGAATAGAACTGGGATGCAAGTTCGGTTAAGCCGTACAGGTTAAAGCAGGACGCTTTGGGAACATTGAAATAATGACTGGTAAGCTCAGTAAAATCGTCCCGGTTGAGTTCCCGGCTCCGTCCCTTAAAGCCACCGGCATCGAGGAGCCGGCTCCCTCGGGGCAGGGGGAGGTGCGGAAGCTTGTTCTGCATACCATCGATGAAGTTCACAAAACCAAAACTGCCGCCGATGATGGTGAGCGGCACCTGGTCCGTGATGGCCTGCTGGATATAGCTCACAGCCTCCCTCCCCAGAAAACCGCCCTTATGCACCGCAAAAAAGGGCGGTTCAAGCCCCCACTGCGCCGCGATGCATTTCATCCCATAGGCCATGATCATATCCGGGGCCTCAAGGGGTGAGGGGACGAGCATGAGGAAACGGGTTTTGAGTCCATCGCTGAAGAGCTGCTGCCGGCAATTACAGAGAATACCGGTCTGCATTATTTCAAGATCATCGGCCGCAAAACAGGATGATCCGCGCCCCTTGCCGCTGGTTCCGCTGGTGCGGAACACACGGCTGGGTTCAGATCCGGCAAAAAAAGAGGTCTCTTTGCAGACATTAAGACCAATGGCAGGGATGTCGCCTATGGTTTCAAGGTTTTCAGGGGTAATGCCAAGGGATGCACAATAGCTTCGCAGCGGTTCAAGATGCTTATACTGAAAGGAGAAAAGGGCGCGGGCAACCGCATCAAACTGATCCGCAGACGCGTCCCAGATAAAGGACTGAATACGCGAGGAGATTTCACTTTTCTCTTGAAGAAGATCCATGGGCTTAGAGTGCAAGGGGTTCCGTTAAGCCGATGGTAAAACGGCCCCGGCCGAGCTCGCGGTCGGCAATCGTGATGGTTCCGGAGGCCAGAATGAGGGTGCCCCATATTTTCATGATGGTGACATGGGCCTCAAGGACATCACCCGGCTGGGCGTGACCTGTACACTCAAGGTCAAAGCCGGCTAAATAGCCCTGACCCAGTTGGGACTGATCTGAAGCTGCGGCCGCACAGATCATGGCACAGGTCTGGGCCATGATCTCGATAAAAAAACAATTGGGGAAAACAAAGCCGTTGCCGGTTAGAAAGGGGTCGTTTGCTGTGATGAGCTTCAGCCCGGTTCCGGACTCACCCGGAACAATATCCCTAACCTTGTCAATGAACAGGAAGGGCGGCCTGTGGGGCAGGATCCGTTGTATTTCAGCAATGGCAATAT
>JAQIBE010000077.1 GCA_027859235.1 Desulfobulbaceae bacterium | reverse complement strand
CTGCCCCAATGCGGCGGCCATGCTCTTTGTCAGCGGCAAGGTCTCGCAACTTGCATTACTGCCCCAGGGGCATCCCGAACGGAGGGAACGGGCCCTTAATATGGTGAAGGCCATGGATGAAGAGGGGTTTGGCAACTGCAGCAATGAGGGGGAATGTGCAGCCGCCTGCCCGAAGGGGTTGTCCATTCGTAATATTGCCCGGCTTAATCGAGAATTTCTGAAGGCGGCACTTTCCCTACCATAGTTAAGGGCTGGAGTTCAGGTCTAAGCAGTTGTGAAAAAAAATAACATGGCCTCCCTTCTGATGGTTAGACCTGTTCTTTGTTCTGCAGTTCAATCGGCAGATAAGAAGGGGACCAGCGCATGTGGCTCAATAAGGTTCGGAGTCTGTCTTTATCGTTATTATGCTGGAATACGCTGTGTTTACATTTGAGGTTCCTGTCCCTTGTAATGGCCTTCTGGCCAACCGCCATTGCCACCGCCATACTTACATCCTTGAGCTGATCGACCTGGGGTAAAAGTTCTCCCCGGGCAAGGGCTTGATCGGTGATCTGCTGGGCTACAGCATGGGCTGCTGCCGTGAAGAATGAGGGGTGAACCGTGGTTGCTCCTGAGCCGATAACTCCAAGTCCCACCCCTGGAAAGACAAAGACATTATTGCATTGACCAATGGGATAAGACCTATTGTTGTATGCAACAGGCGTAAATGGGCTCCCGGTAGCAATAAGGGCCCTGCCGTCGGTCCAGTGGATAATTTCCTCTGGAGTGGCTTCACATTTCGTGGTTGGGTTTGAGAGTGGCAGAATGACAGGGCGTTCCGTGTTTTTAAGCACAGCCTGGACAATGGCCTTGGTGAAGGAGTTGGATTGTCCTGATGTGCCAATGAGAACCGTGACCTTTGCCTGTTCAATGACATCCTGCAAACAGTCCCGTTTAAGACTCGTAATCCATGGGAAATCAGCAGGGGATTTTGCGAATTTTTCTTTATATGGAGGGTGTTTTTGACCGGCAACCACCAAACCTTTTGAGTCTGTAGTGAAAACCTTAGCCAGGGCCTCTCTTTCACTTAAGCCTGCTTCAGTTAATGCCACATAGATTTGTTCTGCCACTCCAATTCCACCGGCCCCTGCCCCATGAATAAGAAAAACCTGGTCAGAGAGGGACTGCTTCTTGATCCGCATGGCAGCAATAACAGCGGAAAGGGTAACAGCTCCAGTGCCCTGGATGTCATCATTGAAACTGATCATCTTGTCAACATAGGCATCACGGATAGCAAAGGCGTTTTGTTTGGAAAAGTCCTCCCATTGGCATAGGGCATGGGGAAATACCTTTTTGAACGCCTTGGCAAAGATGTCGATGAAGTCGAGAAAGTCCTGGCCGGTAAGGCGTGCATGCCGGTAGCCAAGGTAGTCTGGGTCCTGCAGGAGCAGCTGGTTGTCGGTGCCGATATCGAGCGAAATCGGTAAGCAATGCCAGGGGGCAATTCCGGCACCCTGGGTGTAAAGCATGAGTTTGCCGAGGCAGATAGCAATGCCTCCAGTGCCCTGGTCACCAATGCCAAGGATGCCCTGGTTATCTGTGACAACAGCGACCCTGATGTTTCTGTACGCATATTGGCTCAGGATCTCTTCAGCCTTGTGGATGTTGCCGGGATACAGATGTACGCCGTTTGCATGTCTGAATATGGAGGAGTAGCGCTGGCACACAAGGCCCACTGTAGGCGTATAAATAATGGACATGTATTTAGCGATATTAGAGCTGATTAATGCATGGGCCAAGGTGACATTTCTGTCGTAGAGTGAGCGGATGTAGATGTATTTATCCACATCATCCTGCTTTGCGTCCACCTTGATAACACTATTCAGGATCTGCTTGTCAAGAGACCTCGGCTGTGGAGGAAGGGCACCTGATAACCCTAATTGGTCACGTTCCTCTATGGTGAATGCCGTTCCGCGATTGATATAGTGGTTTTGCTGAAGAACAAAACCCGCCTCTTTGGCGATAAGTTTTTCTGTACCGCCAAATTCATTGTACTTGAAGTTGCAAAAGGTCATGGGGCCCCAGTGTTGTGGAAATTTGTTTGCAGCCATCTAAGCGATAGGGGCAATAGAGGTTTGATCATGAATGAGCATTCTTGATCATGATATAGTTCCTCAAGCAAAAACACCATATTAAGTTATTGGTGGAAGGTTGGTTCTGCTTGCAAGATGAAAGGGGAATAGCAACTATAAGATATTTTTGGTATATATTAAAA
>JAQIBE010000319.1 GCA_027859235.1 Desulfobulbaceae bacterium | reverse complement strand
AATTTTGCCCTGGATATCATCCTGATGAAATATATCGGGATTAATCCAGTGATTGTGCACGGGGGCGGCCCGCAGATTAATCAGTTCCTGAAGAAGATGAATATCCAGTCTGATTACATCAATGGTATGCGTGTCACGGACGGCGAAACCATGGATGTGGTTGAGATGGTGCTGGTGGGTAAGGTGAACAAGGAGATTGTCGGCCTTATTAATTACCACGGCGGTCGGGCCATCGGTCTTTCGGGCCGGGACGGTGATCTCATTCAGGCGCGGAAGCTGAAGATGGTCAAGGATATGGGGGATGCCCCGCCTGAACTCATTGATCTTGGTCGTGTCGGTGAGGTGACCCATGTGAATCCTGAGGTGCTTCTGACTCTTGACACCAAGGATTTTATTCCTGTTGTTGCCCCTGTGGGGGTTGGTGAAGAGGGGTTGGCGTATAATATTAATGCCGACCTTGTTGCGGGGGCCATTGCCGAGACATTAAAGGCCTCGAAGCTTGTTTTATTGACGGATGTTGAAGGCGTACTGGATGAAGCGAAGAACGTTATTTCATCCATGGACTGTCAGGAGGCACAGCGTTTGATTGACTCCGGCGTTGCTGGGGGCGGAATGATACCAAAGATCAGCTGCTGTATAAAGACTATAACCGGTGGCGTTGGCAAGGCTCATATTATTGATGGCCGTATTCCCCATGCCCTGCTCCTGGAAACATTTACCCGTGAAGGAATAGGAACGGAGATAATTGCATGAAAGATTTGATGGAGATGAGTGATCAGCTTTTTGTTAACACCTATGGTCGTTTTCCAGCGGTAATGGTGGAGGGTGATGGGTGTCGCTTGACAGATGCCAAGGGTAGTGAGTACCTCGACTTTGCCTCGGGCATAGCCGTATGCAGTCTTGGTCATTGTCATCCTGTGGTGACATCGGCCATTATTGAGCAGACTAAAAAATTGGTTCATGTGTCAAACCTGTACTATACCCTTCCGCAGATTGAACTTGCCAATATGCTGGTGGATAACTCCTTTGGTGATAAGGTGTTTCTGGCAAATTCAGGGGCGGAGGCCAATGAAGCTGCTATTAAACTTGCACGGAAGCATGCAGAGACGGGTTGTTTTGAGATTATCTCCCTGGAGGGCTCTTTTCACGGACGTACCCTTGCCACTCTAGCGGCAACAGGCCAACGGAAATACCATCAAGGTTTTGAACCCTTGCCCGTTGGTTTTTACCATGCGCCGTTTGGTGATTTGGCAGCCCTGTCCAAGCTGATCACCCATAAGACCTGTGCCATTTTGATTGAACCGTTGCAGGGTGAAGGCGGGGTTCGGCCTCTGGGTAAGGAATATCTGCAGGGGATTCGCAAACTCTGTGATCAGAATTCTATTTTACTGATCGTTGATGAGATTCAGGTGGGTATGGGGCGGACAGGGAGCCTCTTCGCCTATGAACAATTTGGCATTCGTCCTGATATTCTCACCACTGCCAAGGCCCTTGGCAACGGTTTGCCCATCGGGGCCATGATTACCACCAATAAGGTTGCTGCAGCCTTTAGCCCTGGAGATCATGCCACCACCTTTGGCGGCAATCCTGTCTCCTGTGCCGCCGCCTGTGCGGTGCTGAAGACAATTTTGACTGAAGGGTTCCTGGACACGGTGAAAGAGCGTGGAGATTATCTGTATAAGGGTTTGAAGTCTGTTGCCGATCAATATAACCAGCTTTTTGCCGGGGTTCGCGGCCATGGGCTGATTCAGGGGCTTGTATTACATAATCATGTGGCAGAAAAGGGTCCGGAAATTGTCAACCAGCTGTTTAACTATGGGGTCTTGGTGACCCTTGCCGGCGGCAAGGTTATTCGTTGTACGCCGCCGCTGATTGTCAGCACCGAGGAAATTGACGCGATGGTTGCTATGATTGAAGAGGTTGTCTCTAACATTTAGGGGCCGTTAAGAATGTTGACCAGGTAAGCGTAGACTCCGGGTAAGCGAAGACTCCGTTGTCTCAATTTCTTTATACCCCCTTATGCACGGCTATGGACATCTCGTTGACCATGTTATTTTTTCACAACTGCTTAGGGGTGTGTTGTTGGCTTAAAGATGACCTGGACCATAAAAAAGGCATGGGATTTATTCCCATGCCTTTTTTTATGTCGTGAAGAGGGTCTATCTCATTTTTCCTCCCTGTTTCTCCGGAAAATCCAGAAAAAACTTTCAAAAAAAATAGATTTTATGTATTCATGCCTATTTGGTGCGATACCCTTTTTGCGTTTGGTGAATAGTGGTGTCAAAAGGCAATTTG
>JAQIBE010000312.1 GCA_027859235.1 Desulfobulbaceae bacterium | reverse complement strand
TGGCCCATGGGGACGATCTTTTTATTTTGACCCTCACAGTCAATAACGACTTTCCACAAGACCTCCAGAGATGCGGTTTCCTGCTCATTTTCCGGAGTTAATTCCACGACATTCTTATCCACGATAATTTTCATTTTTAGCCCTTGTATATATTTATTTCAGTACCCAATTCGGTACCACCAGCACCAGTCCATATTAGCCAGTTAGCCAACTTATAGTAATTATTACTATAAGTTGCTGATCACAGGTTTGTCAAATGCAATTGTATGTTATTTATAGGAAAAAAGTCAAAATCAATCAGAAGGTTTTCCCACTGGGGTCTGTTTTGTAAAGAGAGAAAGGTACTCCCCATAACCCCTGGCAGCCATTTCCGCCTGGGGAATAAAAAGGAGACTGGCAGAATTGATACAGTAGCGCAGACCCGTGGGCTGTGGGCCGTCGGGGAAAACATGACCAAGATGGGAGTCCCCCTCTTGCGAGCGGACTTCAGTGCGGACATTCCACAGGAAACGATCTTCAACCTCTACTATGGCTGTTGCCTTAATGGGACGGGTATAGCTGGGCCATCCTGTGTTTGACTTGAATTTGTCGGTGGAGCTGAAGAGTGGTTCCCCTGAGACGCGGTCAACGTAGATGCCGGCCTGTGTATTGTCCCAATATTCATTTTGAAACGGCGGCTCAGTACCGTTTTCTTTAATGACCTTATACTGCAGCTCCGTGAGCTTTTCACGAATTGCCTGTTCTGTTTTCTGGTCCACTGCTGACCATTTTTCCCGGAGAAATTCATCCCGTCCCGAGCGATAGCGGTAATACTTGTAACGCACCGGATTTTCTTTGTAATAGTCCTGATGATACTCTTCAGCAGCGTAAAAGGCGGAACCCTTAATAATTGGGGTAATGATGGGTTTGGCAAAGATCCGCTGCTGGTGTAAATCAGCCTTGCTCTGTTCAGCAAGGAGACGTTGTTCCTCGGTGAGATAAAAAATAGCAGCCCGGTACTGTCTGCCGCGATCGACAAACTGGCCGCCATCATCGGTTGGATCAATTTGGCGCCAGAAGACCTGCAGCAGTTGTGCATAGGTGATGATGGCTGGATCGTAGTGAATCTCAACACCCTCCACATGACCCGTGACGCCGGAGGAGACCTGCTCATAGCTTGGGTTCAGTTCCGGGCCGCCGGTGTAGCCGCTGATGACGTCGCTTACGCCGTCAAGTTCTTCAAAGGGTGATTCCATACACCAGAAGCACCCGCCGGCAAAGATTGCTTTTTCCATTGTCGTTCCTGCTTGGCCAAGGGTTGGGAGAAAGAGGAGGAGTAAGAGGGTGTGGAAGAGGACACTGCTGCGTTTCATAATGGTTACCCAGGGTTGTTTTGTACCTATTAAGAGCATGGTGTCCTTAAATTTGTTCCATCGTTTATAAGAGGAAAGACAATCCCGTCAGGGTAACAAAGGACAGGATTATACCCCAACCCACCAGAGCTGCCGCAAGCTTCGGGGCCAAACCTGCTCCGATGGCTAATGCCCCGGCGGTGACCATGGGCGGCATTCCCGCCTCAAAGACGGCAATGAGTGCGGCATCATTATTCAGGTCAACCCCTTTGATGAGTGCCAGGGCCAGGAGTGGTGCCAGGACTAGTTTTACTGTTAAGCCGTGGCAGAAGGGGAGAATATAGCGGCCAGGTAATTTGATTTTAAGCTGGAGACCCACCGCCACCATGACCACGGGCACAAGGGAATCACCAATATGATTAAAACAGGTTGCAAGGGCGGCCGGGTAGGGCAGAAAACGTAAGGGTATGGATACAATAAGCCCAATGAAGGGTGGAAAGGTGATGATTTTTTTGAAGACACCCCCACCTGTACCCTGAGGAGACGGCTGGTATTTTGCCAGAACAAAGGTGCCAAAGGTTGCCAGGGCAATGAACGAGCCAAGCTGGTCGTAAACAATGCCGTACTGGACAAACTCCTCTCCGAAAAAGGCGGTGATCATGGGAATGCCGAGAAACGAGGTGTTTCCCAGGGGCACGCAGAGGAGTAAACAGCCCGTAATCTCCTTTGACCACTTAAACATTCTGGCACCAATGAGCACCATGCCCGCGCCAAAACAGAGCATGATATACGGCATGAGAATGGCGATGAGCAGGTCTGTTGAAAATTGCAGAAAGGGCATCTTGGCCAGGATCAGGGCCGGTAATGCCACGAAAATGACGTATTGATTCAAACCATGGCTCATGGCCTGGGGATTGAGATCCTGTTTGCGCTGCATGATGATGCCGACGCTTAAGCAGAAGAAGATGAGGAGGAAATTTGGCATGGGTCTCAGGTGCAGTGGTTAAGAATCTTGAATCAGCTCAAGAATAAAAGAGGTTTCCGGGGTGCAGCTCCCCTGTTTAATCAATGTCTCTACTTCAGTAAAGCTCAGAAAGGTGCCCCAGGCGACTTCCTCTTTATTGAATCGCAGGGCGCCGGTCCAGAGGGTCTTGTATAGAGAGCCCCAGACCCGGTTCTGTTTATTTTCATCATAAAAAAGATCAAGAAAAATCAGGGATGTTTTTTTTATGCCCAGCTCTTCATCGAGCTCACGGATAGCGCATTCTCTACAGGATTCATAGGGGTGAACCACGCCTGCACAGGTAATTTCGTATGCTCCGGGGTATAAATCCTTTGCCTGACTGCGCTGGAGAACCAGAATCTTATTTTCTTTATTTAAAACAGCGGTGAATGCGGATCGATGGATCAGGTTTTGCTCACGCATGATGGCGCGGCTCACCACCATTTGTTCCTGATTTTCACTGTCAACAATGATGACCTGTTCTGTTGGCTGCTGTTCGTTTGTCTGTTGGCTATCCATGTATTCTGACTTGTCCCGGGCAAAATCTGTATTGAGCCCAGACGTTATATTGGCAGTATGAACCTGAGACGAGATTCAACGCAAGGGGGCCTCCGCTTGGGATTCTGCACCAAGCCGCACGGCTATTACTGCGGAAGAGATCTGCATACCAACAAAATCGGCCTCTATATTCTCAAGCAGGCAGGGAACGGGGTCTCTCATCGCAACATTAAAACCGGGCCTGAACTCCTTCCGCATTACTTTTTTTAAGCGAGTTAAACGGCTTCGGGCAGTACCTTGCGAATCACTTTGGCAATTGTTTCTTTTGTAAGAGGTTTTAAAACAAACTCTTTAATCCCCATGGCCTTTGCCGAAGATTCGTCGATAAGGTTGCTGTATCCGGTGCAGAGAATAATCGGAATATCAGGCCTTATCTGCAGCATTAGCCGGGCAAGGTCTGAGCCAGTCATGTCCGGCATGGTCTGGTCTGTTATGATCAGGTCAAATTCGTGTGGACTATTTTTGAAGGTTGCTAATGCCTCAAGGCTACTGTACCTGGCAGTCACATGGTATCCCAGCCTTTCAAGCATCTCTTTACCCATTTCAGCCAGAAGTTCCTCGTCATCAATAAATAATATTCTTTCTGTGCCCATGGGAATGGTTTCTGCCACTTTTATCTCGGGCCACGCATCTTTTTCAATAACAGGAAAGTATGCATGGAACGTAGACCCTTTCCCTAGCTGGCTTTCAACCGTGATCGTTCCACCGTAATCTTGCATTATGCCGTGGATGATTGCCAACCCCATACCCGTACCTTTTCCCGAGGTCTTGGTTGTAAAATAGGGATCGAATATTTTTGTGATGATATCAGGCCCTATACCTCTCCCGGTATCGGACACGGTCAGTTCAAGGTATTCGCCGGGCGGGACATGTTCATTTATGTCAATGACAGTGGTCTTCAAGATGACTGAAAGTACTCCGCCAGTCTCTTCCATAGCCTGATAACCATTCGTGCATAAATTCATTAAAATTTGATATATCTGTGTCGGGTCAGCCAGAATCGTTCCGCTGTCTGGCTCAATCTCTTCAGTGATGCTTATCGTGGTGGGGATGGAAGACCTGAGCATCTTCAACCCTTCTTTAATAAGCGGCTGTATCTGGAGTGGGATAATATCCGTCTGGGATTGACGGCTGAAAGTGAGAATCTGTTTCACCAGCTCTTTTGCCCTGTTTGCTGCGCTTAAGACTTGTTCCAAGTCCTTTTTTAATGGTGTTCCGGGCAGAGCATCCTCTTGAGCCAGCTCTGCATAGCCGAGAATTATAGCGAGGATATTATTGAAATCGTGTGCTATTCCACCGGCAAGGGTGCCTATCGCCTCCATCTTTTGTGCCTGTTGCAGTCGTCTTTCGAGTTTCTCCTTTTCTTCCTCCGAGTGTTTCCTCTCCGTGATATCACGCGCAATGCCCAGCACCCCTATTATCTCTCCATCACTGCCACACATTGGTGTCTTGATTGTTTCCACGAGTTCCTTGTGGCCATCGGCAAAGATAAGTTCCTCTTCATTGGTGGATGGTTTTCCTGCCGCCATTGCCGCTTGGTCATGCTGGCGGAAAACGTCAGCTGATTCTTTATCTACAAAATCATAATCAGTCTTGCCGATAATATCCTTTTCTTTAGCACCATAAAGGCGTTCAACTCTGGCATTACATAAAAGAAAAACACCCTGGCTGTCCTTTAACCATACAAGTTCGGGAATGGTGTTTATCAACGTGCGTAAATGTGACTCACTCTCCCGTAATAATTTTTCAGCTTGTTGCCTCTCGGTAATTTCGCTCTGCAATTCCCTTGTTTTTGCTCTGACCCGATGGTTTAAAATTCTGGTGATGCAAAAAAGCAGGCAGGACAATAACAGGGCCAGAAATAAACTAAAAAATACCCATTTGGGCAGGGCAATAACTGGTTCGGTTAAGCCAAAGGCCTTGTTGAATGATTGGTAAAACAACGAGTTTTCATCTGCCTTTAACGCCTTAAGATGTTTATCGATTGCCGCAAGAATAGCAGGATTTCTGCCCTTCGGGGCCGCATAACGTATTTCTATGGGGTTAAAAATAATATTTGTAGCTTCAATCTTATACATTCCGGCATGGGCAAGTCCGAAGATCCTGTTGGCAACAACGGCATCAGCTTTATTTTCGGCCACCAATGTAAACCCGTCACTGTGATCAGCAACTGGAATTATTACAGGCTGGACATGAAATGCTTCTGTCATCTTCAGAAAAGCTCGGGGATGGATGGATTGTTCCATTAAGGCGACACGTTTTCCTTCCAGGTCAAGAATAGTTTCAATGCCGCTTCCCGGCCTGATATAGACAACCCCCCAATTGCTCAGTAATGTCTCTTGATTAAAATCAAATTTCAGCGCCCTCTCTTTTGAGTAGGCAATATAAACTTGGAGATCAATATCACCCCGTTCCAATCTTTCCAGACACTGGGCAAAACTCCCGAAAACATATTCAATTTTCCAGTCTTCCTTTGTTGCAATATGTTCAAGAATTTCAACTGAAAGACCGCTGTAGCCACCACTTTTATTTTTGAACACTATGGGGGCATTATCATAGACACCTATTTTGACGACAGTGTGCTCTTCGGCATGGCATGGATTGGGTATGCTGCTTGTCAGAACAAGTATCCAGAGGCAGAAAAACGTGGATGTTAAGCGCTGGGCTCGACTAAACAGGAGCATTGCCCGCCTGTAGTTTACACATGATAGCTGTCCGGCATATTTATCATAGGTATCTTGCATCGTAATAGATTGTCTCCCTGGCTGATTCTGCTTCGGTTTGGCTGGAGTCATAATGCAGTAAGGTTAAGCCGCTGGTTCCATTTCTTTTTCATGAATTGCAGGTGTGATTTATAGCTATTGGTGGAATGTCGTCTCCTGCGCTGATTATAGTATACTGAAACCTGGTTAAACAAGCGAAGTTCGGCTGATCTTCCATCTTTAACGTGAAGATGTTTCGCATATTG
>JAQIBE010000298.1 GCA_027859235.1 Desulfobulbaceae bacterium | reverse complement strand
TGGACAGCCTATAAAGCGCTAAGTTAATACGCTTGATATAAAAGAGGAAATATTATGAATGCAGGAAAAGCAGCAATTATCTTTGTGGTTCTGGTGGCCACGGTTATTGTTTGGGATGGATTTTTTATCCTACCTGAAGGTCAGCAGGCTATTGTCACCCAACTGGGTGCGCCTGTTGGAGATGCCGTGGTGGATGCCGGGTCACATTTTAAATTACCGGTGGTACAAAAGGTTCGTTATCTTGAAAAACGAATCCTCATCTGGGACGGCAAGCCGAATCAGGTGCCTACCCGGGATAAGACGTTTATCTTTCTTGATACCACTGCCAGGTGGCGGATTACCGACGCACTTTTATTTATGAAGTCTGTTGGGGACTACGCTGGTGCGCAGGCGGCTCTTGATGATATTATTGGAAGTGCGGTGCGCGATCTGGTTAATCAAAACAACCTGATTGAGATTATTCGCAGTTCTGATTGGGATGATACAAGCATCGTGGGTGACGAAGAAGACGCGAAGAATATTGTTACACTTGGCCGGGACAAGATGTCTGATATTATTTTGCAGAATGCCGGGAAAATAACCCCTAAATACGGTATCGAGCTGGTTGACGTTATGTTTAAGCGGGTCAATTATATCGAGTCGGTGCGGCTGAAGGTGTACGGTCGGATGATTTCTGAGCGTCAGCGTATTGCTGCAGAAAAAAGATCCATGGGTGAGGGGCAAAAGGCCGAGATTCTTGGAAAGCTTGAACGTGAGTTGAAGACTATTATCTCAGGCGCAGAGCGTAAGGGGGCTGAGATCAAGGGCGAGGCCGATGCCAAGGCTGCCCGTATTTATGCTGAAGCGTACAGTAAAGATCCTGAGTTCTACGCGTTTACCGAGAGTTTGAAGAGTTACGAGAAGACAGTGAATAACAATACCAAACTTCTGATTTCATCAGATAATGAATATTATCAATATATGGATAAGAAGTAGGGGCAGGTCGTTTGCTTCGTTGAGTAGTCTGTAGGGAAATAGGGTCGCTTATACCTTAAATGACCTATAGACTACACCAGCCTACAGACTAAATTTGATCGTCTCCTGCCGTTGGATAAGCAGGGCGATGGAAGGCCGCATCGAAAGGGATGCGGCCTTTTTTTTCGAGTATTTTCTGAAATGTTTGCAGCTGCTTGTCCGTCGTGATTTCTGTTGTTCCCATCTTTTCAAACCGGCAATTGCAGCCGTTGAGTTGGCAGTCGCACCAGGGGCATACCTCCACTGGACAGCCGAACTCATGGAGATGACCGTCGGTGGTGTGGCAGACGGGACAGGTCTGGCTGAGTTCGGTCTGATAGGCTGGGTGGTTGCTGAAGTCGCCATGTTTCTTGTGGAAACTGTCAGGATCAGCAAAGCCGAAGAATTCAAGGATCTCCTGGGGTAATCCTTCCCCCTCGGTGGCAACGAGTTTCGCCTCCCTGCTATTCACCATATAGAAATAGGCGGATAGATTGGTGCGCACCAGAAAGAGATAGGTGCCCTGGTGCTGCTCCGCTTGCAAGATCTGAGTAATGCAGTCCTCCTCCGCTTCGGGCAGGTGCCGATAAAAGGCGTCAATGAGATTGATGGCCAGCGGGTCATGCTCAAAATGTTTGATCATGGCGCGGGTTTGCGTGCGGTATTCTTCCGGGACAGCGTAGTCTATAAAGGTGTCGAGTTCAGCAAGTTTTGTGGAAAGCATGGGTAGTTATCTCTTGAAGTTCATGATCTGTTCATGCCAGAAACCTGTTTCTGCCGGAAGGTCTTTGGCCTTGGTTAGGGCGGTGACAACGGCGATCCGCGTGGCTCCCTGTGCGGTTAGTTCCTTAATATGTTCCTTTTTGATTCCGCCCATAACCGTAAAGGGCAGGTTTGACTCCTTGCTGTATCTCCCAATGGCTTCAGGGCCGATAAAGTTTGTCAGCCCAGCCTTTGTTGCCGTTTGAAAGATGGGGCCAATGTTATAATAGGATGCCCCGTTTTCCTCGGCCCGGGCCGCCTGCTCAAGGGTGTTGGCGGAAATACCGATGATAAATTCCGGCGCAAGTCGCCGTGCCTCCAGTGCGGGGATGTCGCTGTTGCCGAGATGGATGCCGTCAGCGTCAGCCAGAAGGGCGATGTCAATTCTGTTGTTGACCAGAAAGAGGATGCCCGCTTCCCGGGTCTTTTGTCTGAAGACATGGGCCTTGGCAAGGAGGGTGCGGTCATCGGAGATTTTGTCACGGAGCTGGACAATCTGAGCCCCCCCCGCAATAACGTTGTCAAGCCACTCTATGTCGGTTCGCCCGTTTCCGAGTTTCTCGCATGATACAGGGTATATCGTGACATTATTAATGAAGTGGTTCAGGCGGGTTGAGTGGTTTGTAAATGGTTTCGGCATGGTGGGTCAGTGGTTAAGGCTTGTGATTAATGGCAATATATTCTATGTTAAGTCGTTTAATCTCAGAATAATTGAACTATATAGTGAAAATAAATGACCGTCAATAGGGATGGTTGCGCGTGGTCGTCTGGTCATGTGAAGCAGGGGAAACCCAAGGCAGATGAAAATGTTACAAGATAGTCTAACCGGTGATAAAGCGAAACTCGTTATAGGGGAGAATACCTATGAGCTTCCTGTTTTCAAAGGTTCTGAAGGCGAAATGGCCATTGATATTCGCACTCTCAGGGCTGAAACAGGATATATTACCCTTGATTCCGGCTATATGAACACGGGGTCCTGCGCAAGTGACATAACCTTTCTGGATGGTGAGAAGGGTATCTTAAATTATCGTGGGTATCCCATTGAGGATTTGGCAAATAATTGCTCTTTTGTTGAAGTTGCCTATCTCCTGGTGCGCGGATTTTTGCCAACGGCTACCCAGTTGCGTCGTTTTAGTACGCTCCTGAATTGTTATTCCATGGTGCATGAGGATATGGTCCATTTCTTTGACCATTTTCCCACAGGTGCGCCTCCCATGTCCATTCTTAGCTCCATGGTTAACTCCCTGGGCAATTATTATCCTGAAATGACGGATAATCCTCTGGATGACATTGATAATATGGCGGCACGATTGATTTCAAAGGTGCGTACCATTGCCGCCTTTAGTTATCGTAAAAATCTCGGTTCGCCAATCGTTCAGCCACGCCATGATTTGAGCTATTGTGGCAATTTCCTGAATATGATGTTTGATTCACCGGTAAATCCCTATGTGGTGAATGAGGATGTGGTGGCCGCACTCAATAAGCTGCTGATTCTCCACGCCGATCATGAACAAAATTGCTCCACCTCAACCGTACGTCTGGTGGGAAGTGCTCGGGTGAATTTATATTCCTCAATCTCTGCCGGTATTAATGCCCTGGGGGGACCGCTCCACGGTGGAGCTAATCAGGCGGTTATGGAGATGCTTGAAGAGATCTATGCCAATGGCGGTGATTATAAAAAATATGTGGAAAAGGCCAAGGATCGCAATGATCCGTTTAGATTGGTGGGCTTTGGTCACCGGGTGTATAAGAATAATGATCCACGGGCAACCATTATTGGTAAGGCTTGTGATAGTGTTTTGAAGAGTCTTGGCCGTGAGAATGATCCGCTTCTGGAAATTGCCCGAGAGCTTGAGCAGGTTGCCTTAAAAGACAGCTATTTTATTGAGCGAAAACTCTACCCAAATGTTGATTTTTATTCCGGTATTATTTATCGGGCCATCGGCATCCCTTCAAATATGTTTACGGTTATGTTTGCCTTGGGCCGTTTGCCGGGCTGGATTGCCCACTGGAAAGAGATGTGGGATGATACGAACTGGCGCATTGGCCGTCCTCGGCAGCTTTATACCGGGCCGGTGAGTCGTCCCTTTGTTCCCCTGGAAGATCGGGATTAAATGTTTTAGTTAAAGCCTTCGGAATTCTTCCGAAGGCTTTTTTTTTATCGGTGTATCCATGGGAGTTGACGGAGACCGGGGTGCGTGGTAGAAAAAGTAGTTTTTGTCGGATGAGAATACAGGCCCTGTTCAGGGCTATTGGTGTTATAAAGATCCCTTTTGTTTGGGAGGGTGGAGAGAGTAAAAATGCGTACAAATATTGTCCATATCGGAGCTGGTGAGCTTACCTACGAGATTCGCAACATTGTCAATGTCGCTCAGAAGTTGCATGACTATGGTATTAAGATCCATTGGGAAAATATTGGTGATCCGGTGGCCAAGGGGGAAGAGATTCCCACATGGATGAAGGAAATTGTCGCTGAAATTGCCATGCAGGATGAATCCTATGGGTATTGTCCAACCCGCGGTATGCCGGAAACCCGGCAGTTTATTGCTGAGCAGACCAATAAACGCGGTGGGGTACAGATTGGCATTGATGATATTCTTTTCTTCAATGGTCTTGGTGATGCCATTTCAAAGGTCTTTGGTTTTCTGAATAGAAATGCCAGGGTTGTTGTGCCGACCCCCAGTTACACCACCCATTCTTCCGCAGAGGCTGCTCATGCTGGTGATCAGCCTGTGGCGTATCAACTTGATCCCGACAATAATTGGTATCCTGATCTGGACGATCTGGAGAAACGGGTGAAGTACAATCCTGCTGTGGCAGGTATTCTCATTATTAATCCTGATAATCCAACAGGTGCTGTTTATCCAAAATCCATCCTCCAGGGTATGGTTGAGATTGCCCGGCGTTATGACCTTTTTATCATCTGTGATGAGGTGTATCAGAACATTATTTATAATGGCAAGAAGACCGCGCCGTTGTCTGATATCATTGGTGATGTGCCTGGCATTGCCATGCGGGGGATCTCAAAGGAGATGCCGTGGCCCGGATCCCGCTGTGGTTGGATTGAGGTGTATAATGGGGATAAGGACCCGATGTTCAGCAAGTATGTTTCCTCAATTCTCAATGCAAAAATGACAGAGGTATGTTCCACAACATTACCCCAAATGGCTTTGCCCAAATTGATCAGCCATCCAGAGTATCAGGGGTACTTGAAGGAGCGTATTGACCGCTACGAGCGTTATTCAAACATCGCCTATGATTGTCTGAAAAAGGTTGAGGGGATTAAGGTCAATCGTGCCAATGGCGCTTTTTATATGAGTGTTGTTTTCGAGGAGGGTGTCTTAAATAATAAACAGACCCTTCCCATTGAGAATGAGAATGTCCGTCTGCATATTGAAACCCTTCTTGCTGGCCCGGATGTCTCTTTTGATAAGAGGTTTGTATATTATATGCTTGGCTCGACCGGGGTTGTTGTCGTGCCGTTGACCTCCTTTGCTACCAAGCTTGAAGGATTTAGAGTTACGCTCCTTGAGCGTGATGAAAAAGAGTTCACGAAGCTTTTTAAGACGATTGCCGACTCTATTGAGCAATATTTGCAATCTTAATCTCAATGTGAATAAGTTATAAAAAAGGGGGATGGCATTTTTGCCATCCCCCTTTTTTATTGATGATCTTGGTAAAAAAAATGGATTTGCCCATGGTTTAAGCAAGAGAATATCCCTTGATGGTATGAAAATGTCATCTGTTTATATTTCAGCAATATTCAGTGTAAAAATAGGACGTTCTCCGGGGAAATGTTTTGTGGAATAATTACTTACAGCCTCCCTTGACAAAGAAAAAAGCCATCCTTATTGTTGCTTGCAAGTGAGGGTGAAGCCTGTCCTGGATATGTAACTTTTTAGCAGAAATAAGGGGTTACACACTTTTCTGATTGTCCTGTAGAATTTTAATTTTTGACAGATAATATTTTGTCTTGTGGTGAAGAAGCAAGAATACTTATTCTGGGTGAATAGGGCTGTACAAGCTAACTTGAGTTTTAAATAGGCTCAATAATATGTAAGGAGAAGCTGGTGGCTGAAAACGAGGACCAAGTTGAAGAACAAGAAGTTGCTGAAGCTGGAGTTGAAGATCTTGAATCATCGGTAGTTGAAGAGGAAATCCTGCCGGAGGTTGATGAGCTTGCCCAGCTCACTGTGGAGCGGGATGAGCTCATGGATAAGTATCTGCGACTTGCCGCTGAGTTTGAAAATTATAAAAAACGTATGGCTCGTGACCGAGTGACGGCGTTGCAATATGCTGAAGAAAGGTTAATCAAAGAGTTATTGCCTGCCATTGACAACCTTGAACGGGCGGTGGGTCAGGGCGAGAAGGATGATCCTGAAAGTGATCTTCTCGCGGGGGTTAAATTAACCCTGAAGGGTCTAGCGGGTGCTTTGGGAAAATTTGAGGTGAAGTCCTCATCCTGTCTCGGTGAGACCTTTGACCCTAATCTTCATGAGGCATTGGCCATGGATTTCAGTACGGATTTTGCTGAAAACCAGGTGATGGTGGAGTTTGAAAAAGGCTATCAGTATAAAGATAAATTAATCAGACCCGCCAAGGTTGTTGTCTCCAAGGGAGAGGCAGCCTAAAATAAATGCGGCGGGTTCAATAAATATTTAATTAAAGGAGTTTAACCGTTATGGGTAAAACTATTGGTATTGATCTTGGAACAACAAATTCCTGCGTATCTGTGATGGAGGGTGGCGAACCCATCGTTATTACAAATTCTGAAGGAAATAGAACAACCCCTTCTGTGGTGGCTTTCTCTGAGAGTGGCGAGCGTCTGCTCGGTCAGGTTGCCCGTCGTCAGGCTGTAACCAACCCCGAACACACGATTTTTGCCATGAAGCGTCTCATTGGCCGTAATTTCAAGGATCCTGAGGTGCAGAAGTCTATAGACATTTCTCCCTTTAAAATCGTTGATGGGGGGCATAGTGATCCGAAGATTGAGGTGGGAGGGGCTCAGTATACCCCGGCCGAACTGTCTGCCATGGTTCTGGGCAAGATGAAGCAGACGGCAGAAGAGTACCTCGGAGAAGATGTAACGGATGCGGTTATTACGGTGCCTGCTTATTTTAATGACAGTCAGCGCCAGGCCACAAAAGACGCGGGCAAGATTGCCGGTCTGCATGTTTCACGCATTATCAATGAGCCAACAGCTGCGGCACTGGCCTATGGTCTTGACAAGAAAGGTGAAGAGACCATCGTGGTCTATGACCTGGGCGGCGGTACCTTTGATGTGTCCATCCTTGAGATTGGCGACGGTGTCTTTGAGGTAAAATCTACGAACGGTGATACCTTCCTCGGTGGCGAAGATTTTGACATGCGTATTGTTAATTGGCTTGCCGATGAATTTAAGCGTGATAACGGTATTGATCTTCGCCAGGATAAGATGGCGCTTCAGCGTCTGAAGGAAGAGGGTGAGAAGGCGAAGAAGGAGCTTTCCTCTGCCATGGAAACGGAAATCAATCTGCCTTTTATTACAGCCGATGCCTCCGGTCCAAAACATCTGACCATCAAATTGTCGCGCTCAAAGCTTGAGAACCTGGTTGGCGACTTGATTGATCGTACGGAAGATCCCTGCAAGATGGCATTGAAAGATGCCGGTCTGAAGGCTTCTGACATTGATGAGATTATACTGGTCGGTGGTATGACTCGTATGCCAAAGGTGCAGGAGAAGGTTAAGGGTATATTTGGTAAAGAGGCCAATCGCAGTGTTAATCCTGATGAAGTTGTTGCCATTGGTGCAGCGATTCAGGGCGGTGTGCTTCAGGGTGATGTGAAAGATGTCCTTCTCCTTGATGTTACCCCTCTTTCCCTCGGGATTGAGACCCTCGGTGGTGTAACCACGAAGCTCATTGAAAAGAACACAACAGTGCCAGCCAAGAAGAGCCAGGTGTTCTCCACTGCAGCGGATAACCAGCCTGCCGTGTCTATTCATGTCCTGCAGGGCGAGCGGGAAATGAGCCAGGATAATAAGTCCATTGGCCGTTTTGAGTTGAATGATATTCCGCCAGCGCCACGCGGTGTGCCTCAGGTCGAGGTGACCTTTGATCTGGATGCCAACGGTATTCTCCATGTTTCCGCCAAAGATATGGGTACAGGTAAAGAGCAGTCCATCAAGATTACCGCATCCAGCGGTCTTTCTGAGGCTGAGATCGAGCGCATGACGAATGACGCTGAGGCCCATGCCGATGAAGATAAGCAGCGCAAGGATCTGGTGGAAGCCAAGAATAATGGCGACTCCTTGCTCTACTCCACAGAGAAGAGTTTGAAGGATGTGGGCGACAAGGTTGATGCTGAGACCAAGAAAAAGGTCGAAGATGGTATGGAGACCTTAAAGAAGGCCCTTGAGGGTGATGATCTTGACCCCATCAAGACTGCCACTGAGGAGTTGACCACAGCTTCCCATAAACTTGCGGAGATCATGTATTCCCAGGCTGCCCAGGAGCAACCTGGCGGAGCTCCTGGTGCAGGTGC
>JAQIBE010000296.1 GCA_027859235.1 Desulfobulbaceae bacterium | reverse complement strand
AGGCTGATCATCAAGGCCCAGCTTGGCAGCGAACTGACCGTGCTGGCCAATATGTTACGCCAGATCGCCGAACAGGACCGCCATACCCGCGATTTCACCCTCCCCGGACTCAGGGAAGCCCTCAGCGAGGTGGTGGCCTGTTTTCCGGTATATCGAACCTATGTCACCCCCGCAACAGTGGCTGATAAGGACCGCCACCATGTGGAATGGGCCGTGGCTGAGGCCAAACAGCGCAACCCGGTAACAGACCCCGCGGTATTCGACTTTGTCCGGGACTCCCTCCTGCTGACCCGAACCTTCGGTAACCGCAGGAACATGCAGAACAACGTGACCCGCTTCGCCATGAAGTTTCAGCAGTATACATCCCCGGTTATGGCCAAAGCCCAGGAAGACACCGTCTTCTACCGCGATTACCGCCTGATCTCCTTAAACGAGGTTGGTGGTGACCCGCGACGTTTCAGTGTCTCAAGGACAACCTTTCACCAGGTCAATAAGGTCCGGCAGGAGAACTGGCCCTATGCCATGCTCGCCACCTCGACCCATGACAGCAAACGAAGCGAAGATGTCCGGGCCCGGATCAATGTATTGAGTGAAATCCCCACCCTCTGGAAAAAGCGGGTCAAACGCTGGCAACGACTCAACCGCCGCCACACCCGACAAGTAAACGGGGCGACAGCTCCAAGCCGCAACGACGAGTATTTGCTCTACCAGACCCTGGTCGGCACCTTCCCCATACCCGGCCCCACCACCGAGCAGGAGCTGTGCCGCTATCAAGAACGGATGGCGGCGTATATGCTCAAGGCAGTGCGTGAGGCCAAGGTGCACACCTCCTGGCTCAATCCGGATCCGTGCTACGAAACGGCGGTTGCCTCTTTTGTCGAGTCCCTGCTCAACCCAGGTTCAGCCAACCGCTTTCTGGCAGATTTCAGCTGCTTTGCCCAGAGCATCAGCCGACTCGGTCTGCTCAACAGCCTGTCCCAGCTCCTTCTCAAGCTGACGGCCCCCGGGGTACCAGACATCTATCAGGGCAACGAACTTTGGGATTTCAGCCTAGTTGATCCGGACAACCGCCGGCCGGTTGATTTCAGCCGACCCCGAAAGATGCTCCTTGAGCTTGCGGATCTATGTTGCGAAGAGACGCCACCAGGGCCAGCATTGGCCGCGCTGTTTGCGAGCCTCGAAGACGGCAGAGCCAAGCTCCTCGTCACCAACCGGATCCTGCGCTTACGCAACAAACATCCGGCCCTTTTTTCCAAAGGAACCTACGAGGTGTTGCCCATCCTTGGCCCTGCGGAGCACCATCTCTGCGTCATAACCCGGAGCTGGGAAGGAGAGCAACTCCTGGCCATTGCGCCCCGTTTTTTTTCCACCCTTCTGGGCGACCAGAATTGGCAGACGAAGTCATCCGCGGTAATGGCATGGGACTCAACCCGAATCTGCCTGCCACCCTCTTCCGCCGCCCCCCGCACCTATCGCGACATCTTCAGCGGTGGTATACACGCCCCCATTCGCCGGGACAACCAGGATGTGCTGATGGCAGCTGCACTGCTGGACAATTTTCCTGTGGCGCTGCTCTACAGCCCGGCGCCGCCATAAGAAGAGAAGTGTCCTATCAGTAAAACTGATAACAGCGTTTCTCGTACAGAAGGCAACCTCGTCACAAAACTTCAAAGCCATGGGACAAAAGTTGCAGCCTCGGGTCACCCATTAAACAGGAGTGTAGCTACCTGCACAAAAATGGACTCCCAAAAACATGCTGAACTCCGAAGAAAAAAGGGTTAGAGTTTACACCCTATAAAAATTAGCTTAAATTACCATGCCAGTCATCTGGTTTCAGCGCAAGTTACAGATACACGAAGCATGCAGAGACCAGCGCCGGTCTTCCTTTTTCCTTACCCCGTTCTTGAAAAAAAACCTTTCCCTCCACCCCTATGAAATACGACCGCACCACTCTCAACAATCTGCATACCGCTATAAAACAGGGCGACCTCCACCCGGTGTATCTCCTGTTTGGCGACCGGTATCTCTGCGCGAGTGAGGCGAAAAAGCTTATCGCCCGTCTTCTGCCCGACACCAAGGGCCAGGACGCGGTGCAGAAAATTGACGGCGACCAGGAAAACGTCAAGAACACCATGAACACACTGCGCACCTTCAGCCTGTTCGGGACGCGACAGGTCATCATGGTCACGGACTCCCGCCTCTTTCACTCAAAGGCGATCGGTAAAACAATCTGGAATAACGCCAAGAAGGCCTTTGGGAAAGACGACCTCAAAAAGACTGGGGATTATCTGGCCCAACTGGCAAGCCTCGGGGGATTGACCGAAGAAGACCGTCTGGGCGATCTCAGTGCTAACCAATGGAAAACAAGGCTTGGCTTTCCGCGCCCCTCCGACTGGAACTGGGCCGAGAAACTTGAACTGCCGGAGTTTGAACATCAGGAATCTGGTACTGATAATGCAGCCCTTGTGGCCCAAACCCTGGAGCATGGGATTCCCGCGACCAATCACCTCATTCTCCTGGCCGAAACCATTGATAAGCGTAAAAAACTCTTCAAATTACTGGATACAGAAGGGGTCATCATTGACCTGGGAGTGGATACTTCCTTATCCGCCGCAGGGAAAAAAGAGCAAGACGGGGTCATCCGCGAGTTAGTCAACAATACATTCACGGAAATGGGTAAAAGACCCGGGCTCAGGGTCATGGATATGATCCTCGAGCGCACAGGGTTTCATCCGGTGGCAGCGGTGCGCGAAACCGAGAAACTCTGCCTGTACGCCGAAGATGCACCAATGGTCAGCGCTGATGACGTGGAAATGGTCACCAGTGGAACCCGTGAAGATGCCCTGTTTGAACTCAACGAGGCGTTTGCAACCCGTAATTTGAGTGCAGCCTTACTCCTGCTCCAGCGCCTCCTGCAGGCGGGGATTCATCCCCTTGCCGTGGTGGCAACCCTGCGTAATCTTATCCGCAAGCTTCTTTTTTTGCGCTCATTGCAGGATCAGCCCGAGCCAGCCTATCAGTCAGGACAAGCATATAATGTCTTTCAAAACGGCTACCTGCCGCATATCAAAGAAAAAACAGGCGATAATGAGTTTTTCAAAGGCCACCCATTTGTTATCTATAAAGGTTTTCAACAGGCGGAACGGTTTTCACAACCCCAGCTCAAGTCAGGACTGCACCACTTACTGGATGCAGAATTTAATTTAAAAGGCTCAGGAATCAGGGAGTCTTTGATTTTAGAGAACTTTTTCCTCAAAACGCTTGTCTAACTGTAATACAGGCGCAGACGGCGTTTGACTATCAAGGAGTAGTTTGCAACAATGAGTATATATGAAAATGACACCGAAGACGGAGTTTCAACCGAGGACAGGATACAGGTCACACGGCCGCCCATGTTCAAGGTGCTCCTCCACAATGACGATTATACAACCATGGAGTTTGTTATAATGGTGCTGGAAACCGTTTTTAATAAGCAGATAGAAACAGCCAGCCAGATCATGATGGACGTCCACAAGAACGGAATAGGTATTGCAGGTATTTACACCAGAGATATTGCTGAGACAAAGGTTGCCCTGGTGCACGATCTCGCCCGCACCAATCAACATCCCTTAAAATGCTCCATGGAGCAGGCGTAGAGGTTATCATGATTAACCAAAAAGTTGAAATAGCCCTTGTCATGGCCATCAGGGAAGCCAAAACCCGCCATCACGAACATGTTACAGTGGAGCACATCCTGTACGGCTTGCTCCATGATGAAATTACCAGAACCATCATTCAGGGATGCGGTGGTAATGTTGACAGTTTAAAGATCAACCTGGAATCTTTCTTCATCTCCAATATGCCCATCCGGGATCAGGGTGAACTCAACGACCCCATCCAGACCATTGGCTTTAACCGTGTACTCCAGCGCGCCATTGCCCATGTCCAGTCCTGCGGCAAAAGGGAAGTTGACTCGGGTGATGTTCTGGCCGCCATTTTCAACGAGCCTGATTCTTTTGCCGTCTATTATCTTGAGTCCGAAGGACTGAGCCGCCTTGACGTTGTGGACTATATCTCCCACGGGCTCACCGGGGAAGAGTCCATCCAATCCTTCACCAGCAACCCCTGCAAGGACGGTACGTGCACGCAGAACAGTCCGAAAACCACTGCCCTTGAGCAATACACCCAAAGCTATAAGGTGCTGGCCGGCGAAGGAAAAATTGATCCCCTCATTGGCCGCGCCAGTGAACTGGAGCGCATGATGCAGGTGCTGTGCAGGCGCAAAAAGAACAACCCCTTACTGGTTGGTGAACCCGGTGTTGGTAAAACCGCCCTTGCTGAGGGGCTGGCCCTGCAGATTCACAACAAAAAGGTTCCGGAAGTTCTTGCGGACGCTGAACTTCGCCTCCTGGATATGGGTGCACTGCTGGCGGGAACCAAATATCGCGGTGATTTTGAAGAACGGTTAAAGGGGGTGATCACCGAGGTTGAAAAAGACCCTAACGTCATCCTTCTCATTGACGAGATTCACACCATCGTTGGTGCCGGAGCCACCAGCGCCGGCTCCATGGACGCCTCTAATCTTCTCAAACCTGCCCTCCAGAATGGTCGCTTGCGCTGTATTGGTTCCACAACATATGAAGAGTATAAAAATCATATGGATAAGGATCGTGCCCTTTCCCGGAGGTTTCAGAAAATTGATGTGGAAGAACCTTCGGTGGATGAAACCTTTGCCATTTTAAAAGGACTCAAGAATAAATATGAAGAGCACCATGATTTAAAATACTCCCCTGGGGCCATTAAAATTACAGCGGAACTTGCTGACCGCTATTTAAACGATCGTTTTCTGCCTGACAAGGCCATTGATGTCCTGGACGAAGTTGGCGCCGCTTTTCGGTTGACCGGTGGAAAACGCAAAAACCGCACCGTCAGTGTCCGCGATGTGGAAAACATTGTGGCCAAGATGGCGCGCATCCCTGCCAAAAACATTTCAGGTTCAGATGTTGAACAGCTTAAGGGGCTGGAAGGCACCTTAAAGCTCTTAATCTTTGGCCAGGATCCTGCCATTGATGCGGTGGTCACGGCGGTAAAACGCAGCCGGGCCGGCTTAAAGGATCCGCGGCGCCCCACCGGTTCCTTTTTATTCTCCGGCCCCACCGGTGTTGGCAAAACCGAAGTAGCTCGACAGCTTGCCGGGTCCCTGGGTATCCATTTCGAACGGTTTGACATGTCGGAATACATGGAAAAGCATGCCGTGGCACGGCTCATTGGTGCGCCCCCGGGCTATGTCGGCTTTGACCAGGGCGGACTCCTTACTGATGCCGTACGCAAACACCCATACTCTGTCCTTCTTCTTGATGAGATTGAGAAAGCCCACCCTGATATCTTCTCTATTCTCTTACAGGTCATGGATCACGCCACCCTCACGGATAATTCCGGCCGTAGGGCTGATTTCAGAAATGTCATCATCATCATGACCACCAATGCCGGTGCCCGTGAAATGAGTGG